>JBQCEX010000253.1:0-2333 GCA_051959855.1 Flavipsychrobacter sp.
AATACCCTTTGGAATACCGCAACAAATAGCTGGATATATAACCAGGTGTACTTATACACTTATAGCGGCACTGATCCGGCATCAAAAGAAACTATTAACTGGGTTTCGGGTACAGGCTGGAAAAAACATAATAAATCGAACTTTACTTACGACGGTAATCATAATCTATTGAGTAATACTACCCAAATCTGGAATGCCTATAAAGCCGCATATGAAAATGCAACCCAAATCACTAACACATATAACAGTGATAACAAAGTTACAACCAACTTTACTGCCACATGGGATACGGCTAGTAATACCTGGCTACCGATTTATCAGTTAGATCAGCAGAACTTTTATTACTATGAGCCTTATACAGGTCTGACTGTAAATAATATAGAAAATACTGCAACTACTTCCTTGAAGCTATACCCTTGCCCTGCAAACAGCTATATCACTCTGGAGCTCAACAATCCTGACAGAAAGGCTGTAACGATGGCTATATACGATCTAAGCGGCAGATTATATATGCAATGGGAAGTACAGGCGACAGACAATTACCATACTATTGTACCTTTAAATAATTTGCCGTCAGGTAATTATTTTGTAGAAGCACGAACTAACAACCAACAAAGCATAAAGCAATTTAGCATAGTGCATTAATATATAGTATAAAACAATTTCCCAAAGCCCCGCTCAATATATTGAATGGGGCTTTTTTTGAGCCACTTCTTAATAGCTTAAATATTAAACATATTTATGCTTATCTTCATAGTTAACTAAACCTTTTATCATGAAGTTTAAATTTACTATCTCTATCTGTGTTTGTTTAATGCTTCTTTCAGTCAACAGCGCACATGCCAGGTTACGACTAACGGCCGCCACAAATTGCTATTACAATGGCGTCGGCTTTATTCCAAACGACTCTTCATCATTTGTGTATTCGGGTTACAGAACAGGCGGGCTAATATTATCGATATATGGCTGGACACCCTCTACCAGCTGCGATACGGCGTTACTTAGGTATTACAACGGAACAACCGGCAAATATTTTCCATCCAGCAGAACAATTAATACATATGATAGTCATGACAATTTATTGACGCAGCTATACCAGTATTATGATACCACTTCTGCCGTCTGGACAAATGTAAATTTGTACACTAATACCTATGATCCGGGTAATAATCAGCTGACCTCCTTATCTCAATTTTGGGACACCGCCCACGGCAGCGGAGGCGTTTGGAATAATATTTCCAGGCACGTCAAGACTTATGACGCCCACAATAATAACATAGCTGACAGTACTTTCGGGTGGTACAGCGCATCCTGGCAAATAGCTCAGTTGCAAACCTTTACTTATGACAGCTATAATTATCTAGTGAGTTCAGCAACCAGCTATCCGGTAAGCGGTGTATTAACATACAACAACAAAACCGATTATTCGTTAAATGCCGGGCATCAACCAGATTCCTCTATTGAATATATATGGAGTCTTAGCCTATCCGCATGGCAACATTATTTGAAAAACGTTTATACTTATGACGCAACCTACAATGAACTTACCGACACCAGTTTATTCTGGTCAAGTTTAGATACTGTATGGCAACCGTCATTTTTATATTTGTATACCTACAGTGGCAGCGATATAGCGTCAAAAGAAAACAGGTATTATAATGTTGCTACAGCTGTCTGGCTAAACAACAGCAAAGAGAATATGACCTACGATGCCCATCATAATTTATTGACGGATATTACCCAATACTGGAAAGCATATAAGTCAGTGTATGACAGCTATGCTAAAGCTGAGAACGTTTATAACAGTAACAACAAGGTGACAAGCTATACCACTACAGCCTGGGACAGCGCCTCAGCATCATGGAAGGTAAACATGTCCAGTCAGCAAAGCAGGTTTTACTATGAACCATATACTGGCCTTGCAGTAAGTACTATGAATACAGATCATAGTGTAATGAAGGTATATCCCAGCCCTGCCAGCAGCTATATAAATATAGACCTCAGCAATATGGACAACAAAGCCGCAATACTGGCTATATATGATGCTACAGGCAAGCTGTGCAAGCAATGGCAAACAACTCCTGGCAGCAGCTACCATGCCACTGTGCCTGTAAATGCACTGCCTGCAGGAAATTATTTTTTAGAAATGCGCGAAGGACAGACACAAAAGACAACGCAATTCAGTGTAGTGCATTAACTGGTCATAAAACCATTCCTGTTAATATAGCCCCGGCAATTTGCCGGGGCTATATTTTTTACACGGTTTTTACATGATTTATTAAAAATTGAACACATTTATAATTATTTTCATAGTGAACCAAAAACCTTTATCA
>JBQCEX010000254.1:0-9644 GCA_051959855.1 Flavipsychrobacter sp.
AATTTTTCTTTTGGATTCAGACAGTTATCGCAGTTGCCGCAATTATCCTCGAGATAGCTTTCACCGAAGTAATGCAATAGCAACTTACGGCGACAAACACCACTTTCTACATAAGCTACTGTTTCAGATATCAGCTGTGCGCCCATTTCACGTTCGCTTAGTGGTTTATCACGCATCAGGTGCTCCAGCTTTTGTACATCCTTGTGGGAATAATAAAGCACACATTTACCTTCCATGCCATCACGTCCTGCACGTCCTGTTTCCTGGTAATAGTTTTCCAGGGATTTCGGAATGTTGTAGTGTATTACAAAGCGTACATCAGGTTTATCGATACCCATACCGAATGCGATGGTTGCTACTATAACATTCACCTCTTCCATCAGGAACATGTCCTGCCGCTGACTGCGTACTGCTGCATCAAGACCGGCATGATATGCTACTGCAGAGATGCCATTTGCATTCAGTGTATTGGCAAGTTCCTCTGTAGTCTTACGATTTAGTGTGTAGATAATACCGCTCTTGCCTTTCATAGAGTGCACAAACTTCACAATACTCTTAAGCGTCTGCTCTTTTGTGCCCTTAGGCTGTACTTCATATTGAAGGTTGGCACGATTAAACGAAGCAACAAATACATTAGGCTGCCTTAAAGAAAGATTTTTTACAATGTCGTCTTGTACTTTAGGAGTAGCTGTAGCAGTAAGCGCTATAATAGGTAATTCAGGATTTATCATATCTATCATATCGCGCAGCTTGCGATATTCCGGACGAAAATCATGTCCCCATTCAGATATGCAATGGGCTTCATCAACAGCTATAAAAGATATCTCAATATCAGAGAAGAAGTCAATATTTTCCTGCTTGGTAAGTGTTTCAGGAGCTACGTACAACATTTTTGTACGTCCCTCAATCAGGTCGGTTTTTACTTTCTTTTGCTGGGCTTTGGTAAGTGTAGAGTTGAGAAAATGAGCCACGTTATCCCTGCTGCTATAGCCGCGTATCAGGTCTACCTGGTTTTTCATGAGCGCTATAAGCGGAGACACTATAATGGCCACACCCTCGCTAAGCAAAGCAGGAAGCTGATAACAAAGGGATTTTCCGCCCCCGGTAGGCATAATAACAAAGGTATCGGTGCCGTTGAGGATACTTTTTATAATTTTTTCCTGTTCTCCCTTAAATCCGTCAAAACCAAAATGTTCCTGGAGTGCCTTTTTGAGATTTAGCTTACTTGTAGTGGGGCTGGCCATATCACGTGTGTTTTACCTGTGGTAATAATCAATTCTCACAAAAAATATAAAGAAATAAAATAATAGGGTGCTTAAAAGGTCTGCGAATTTACGACAGTTAAAATAAGTAAACTAAAACAAAGATGCAAGATTTGTTAAAAAAGCATTTAAAGTCTTAACATATTAGAATAAAAGACTGAGAAAATTATATAAAGCAGTAAAAACTACTATTTAACGATATAAATGATTTAACTAAAGATTGTTATGCTTTCTAAATGCCTAGATAATGTAAGTTGAAATCATAATCTTTTTCCAGAAAGTCGATTAACTTTTCGAAACATTGATTATCGTGTATAAAATCGAAAGATGAGGTATCAACGATCAAAGTCTTTTGAATTTCCTGTTTTAAATATTGCTGATATACTTGCTGAACTTGCTCTAGGTATTCTGCCGTAATATTCTGCTCATAAGTTCGTCCACGCTGCTTAATATTTTGCTGCAATCTATTTACCGGTGCATGAAGATATATGAGCAGATCAGGGGCAGGTATGTTAGGAGCCATTATGTCAAATAGCTTTTGAAATAGCTCATATTCATGATTCTTAAGATTTACACGTGCAAATAATTTGCTTTTTGTAAGAATATAATCACTAATAATATTTTCCTGGAAAAGTTCATGGTTTGAAGCGAATTGCTTCAGCTGTTTAAATCTGTCTGCAAGAAATGAAAGCTCTAGCGGAAAGGCATAACGCTCAGCATCCTGGTAGAATTTTGGTAGAAAATTATTATCAGCAAATTCCTCTAATGCAAGCCGAGCGTCATAATGTTTAGCTAACAGATTGGCTAACGTGCTTTTACCAGCACCTATATTGCCCTCGATAGCTATGTAACGATAATTCATAAGCAATCGGTAAAGATAATATCGTGCAGCCAGAACGGCCAAGAATGTGGATATCTCATAATCCTACCCTACTTTTTTAACCGGCAGTGAATCAGGGCAGTCATTTAATAGCTCTAACATTGTTTTCTTATCTATCGGATGTATAATGTCAGGTGCTATTTCAGCTAAGGGTGCTAACGTAAATCTGCGTTTGGCTAAAAAGGGGTGAGGAATATGCAATTCAGGCAAATCGACTACCTCATCGTTGTATAATAATATGTCAATATCCAACGTGCGCTGTCCCCATTTCACGGTACGTTGCCTGCCGAGTATGTTTTCAACCTGCTGAATATTTTTTAGCAAATCTGTTGGGTTAAATGTGGTATTTATCCGAATTACCTGGTTCAGGAAATCCGGCTGTTCCTCCAGGCCCCAGGCTGCTGTTTCATATATGGCTGAAACGCTAACTATTACGTTGCCACTCTCTCTAATCATAGCTTTGCCTTTCTCCAGCCAATCAAAACGATCACCCTCATTGCTGCCTAATAACAGATATACCACATTCATAACCTGGCAAAGATACTATAGGCCGGTATCTCACAAAATTGACCTACAAAATCCCCCAATACATGTATAATGCTAATCAATAAGATATTATTAACCCATGTATCTTTGCCATAGTTTAAAACAAACGAAGTATAATGAAACAATTTTTTAAGATGTTCTTTGCCTCATTATTGGCTATGATAGTAATGGGTGTAATTGCAGTGGGGCTATTAATAGGCTCTATAACTGCGCTTGTTGCAAAGGCGGGCAAGGAAACTAAGGTGAAAGAGGGGAGCGTACTGGTAATAGATTTGCAGAAACATATTCATGAAATAGGAGAAGAAAACCCATTTGCGATCTTCAATAAAGATGCGTCGTCTCCTGTAGGTTTGTATGATGTAGTACATGCTATAAATAATGCTAAGACAGATAATAATATAAAAGGTATTATCATTAAACTTAGCCATGGAACCAATGGCTGGGCTACCTTACAGCAATTGCGCATGGCTCTGAAGGATTTCAAGACCAGCAATAAATTTATATATGCCTACGGTGAAGATATTCCCCAGAGCGCCTATTATGTAGCGTCAATAGCAGACAGTATTTATTTGAATCCGGTGGGGGATATCGAATTAAAGGGATTTGCGACGGTAATTCCTTTCTTCAAGAATACATTCGACAGACTGGAACTGCAGCCTGAGATATTTTACGCAGGTAAATTCAAGAGTGCAACCGAGCCATTCCGTGCAGACAAAATGAGCGAGCCAAACAGGCTGCAAACAAGCCGCCTGCAGCATAACATTTGGAATGAATACCTGAAAGCAGTAATGGAACATACTCATGCAGACAGCTCTGCTATCAATCAGTGGACTGCTACAGGCGCCATACAGTTCCCGTCGGATGCATTGAAGTACAAGCTGGTAGATGGCTTGCGTTACTGGGATGAAGTAGAGCAAAGCATTCGTGCAAAGACCGGACAAAAAGATACTGAAGCTGTTAAATATATTTCCCTGGGAGAATATGCGTCCAGTGTAAAAACGCCGGTAATAACCGGTAACAACAGAATAGCCGTGCTATATGCTGAAGGCGACATTGTAGACGGTGAGCAGAATAATGATTATGAAGTGGCTTCCACAACTTTTGTTAAGAACATTCGCAAACTGCGTGATAATAAAGATGTTAAGGCGGTAGTATTGCGTGTGAACTCTCCGGGTGGCAGTGCACTGGCTTCAGAAGTTATATTGCGTGAATTGCAACTGCTGAAAAAGAAGAAGCCGTTAATAGTATCCATGGGTGATGTAGCAGCATCAGGCGGTTACTATATTTCATCGCAGGCTGATAGCATCTTTGCCTTACCAACAACTATTACGGGCAGCATAGGCGTTTTCTCAATGATGTTCAATATTGAAAAACTGATGAACAGCAAGCTGGGCGTAACTTTTGATGAAGTGAAAACTGCTCCTTATGCTGATATTCCTACACCTACCCGTGCACTTACGCCTGAAGAAGGTATGCGGATGCAAAATAGTGTAGATACTATTTACTCCATATTTAAAAGTCGTGTATCTGTAGGCAGAAAAATTGCTTCTGCAGATGTAGACAGTATTGCGCAGGGTAGAGTATGGACCGGTTACGATGCATTAAATATCAGGCTGGTTGACGCTATAGGTGACCTTAACAGGGCTATTAAAAGCGCTGCTGCCATGGCTAAACTTAGCGACTATAAAATTGTTACATATCCACAGCCCGGTGACAGGTGGGAGAATATTATACGTAAGCTAAAGGGCAATAATCTTGGCGATGCGGCTATGAAACAAGCTATTAAAGCGCAGCTTGGTACAGAATATGACTGGTATAAAAAACTGCAGTCATTACGCAATATGAATGGCAGGGCAATGATGGCAATGCCATTTGAAATTACCGTTCGATAGCGATAATTAATTAGCATGAAAAAAGCGTTGCGATTATTTCGCGACGCTTTTTTTATTCCCTCAAAATCCAAAAGTGAAAAGTTGCCGTAAGTGTATATGCAAAACAATTAACCAAAAACACAAACCAACTTTTTATGAAACGTCTATTTATTCTGCCTGTATTGGCAATGGCGCTATTCGCCGGCAACCCGACAACAAGCTTTGCCCAGGAAAAAACTGTAATGGTAGGAGGGGCAGCTATGTATCCGTCTAAGGACATTGTGCAGAACGCAGTGAATTCTAAAGACCATACCACATTGGTAGCGGCAGTTAAAGCTGCCGGTTTGGTGGAAACGCTGGAGGGCTCGGGTCCATTCACTGTCTTTGCACCAACAAATGAAGCATTTAACAGACTGCCAGCAGGTACGGTTGACAACCTGGTAAAGCCCGAAAACAAAGAAACACTTACTAAGATACTTACTTATCATGTGATTTCCGGCAAGTACAGCGCTAAAAAGCTGATGGATATGGTAAAGGAAGGGCATGGTAAAGCTGAATTGACTACAGTGCAAGGCGAAACCCTTACAATTATGCAAAAAGGGAAAAACTTAATGTTAAAAGATGCTAAAGGCGGAATGGCTAAGATAACCATTAAGGACGTGTTTCAGAGCAATGGGGTAATACAGGTGATAGATCATGTATTAATGCCTTAAGGTTTTTGTTAGTTTCATAGTATCTTTAGGGGGAAATTTTATTTCCCCCTTTTTCTATATAGTCAATAGATGGCAGTTAGTAAAGAAACCATTTCGGTATTTGATATTTTTAAAATTGGCGTAGGCCCAAGCAGCTCTCATACTTTAGGCCCCTGGCGCGCTGCATTGCGTTTTTTAGATGGGTTAAGGCCTTACGGCTTGCAAAATATTACCAATGTTCGTGTGCTATTGTATGGCTCTCTGGCAAAAACCGGCAAAGGTCACGGCACTGATGTGGCAGTAATATTAGGATTATGTGGCGAAGATCCGGTAACGTTTGATGTGAACGAGATAAATCCACGAATGGAACAAATAGCCGAACAGCGAAAAATGAAATTGGGGAAGGGAAAAGAAATAATATTTGATCCTGCTGTTGACGTAGAATTCCTGTTTAGCGAAAGCCTCCCTTACCATCCTAATGCACTTACATTTCTTTGCACCTTTGATAATGGTAAAGAAATAGCAGAAACATTTTACTCGATAGGTGGTGGATTTGTGGTGAAGGAAGGAGAAGAAAACGGCGCAGGTGGCAATGTTGACTTGCCTTACCCGATACAAGTAGCAGATGATCTCTTAAAATGGACAAAGCAAACAGGCCTGAGCATTTCAGAAGTAGTGATGGAAAACGAAAAGGCCTGGCGAAATGTAGAAGATACAAAGACAGGTGTGGTACGCATATGGGAAGTAATGCGCGATTGCATTTATAGAGGTTGCCATATAGGCGGTCATTTACCAGGCGGTTTAAATGTTACTCGTCGTGCTGAGGGGCTCAATAAAAAATTGCTGGAAGGTAAAAGCTACAATAGTTATGATGAATGGGTGAAGACCATTCGTAGTGGTGGGCAGGATTTTAAATATACACTTGACTGGGTGAGTTGCTTTGCATTAGCAGTTAATGAAGAGAATGCTTCTTTTAGCAGAGTGGTAACCGCGCCTACTAATGGTGCTGCCGGTGTTGTGCCTGCAGTGCTGCAATATTTTATTACCTTCTGTGATGGTTACGATCATGATAAGATAATTCGCTTTCTGCTTACGGCCTCTGAAATAGGCAGCATATTTAAAAAGGGGGCAACCTTGTCCGCAGCTATGGGTGGATGCCAGGCTGAAATAGGTGTTTCTTCTTCTATGGCTGCGGCTGGCCTTACGGAATGTATGGGTGGTACAGTAGAGCAATGCCTGATGGCAGCTGAAATTGCTATGGAACACCACCTGGGCCTTACCTGCGATCCTGTTGCAGGGTTGGTGCAGGTGCCATGTATTGAGCGTAATACTATGGGTGCTATAAAGGCTATTACAGCTTCGCAACTGGCCTTGCAAAGCGTTCCCGGGAATGCCCGTGTATCGCTTGATGCAGTGGTAAATACCATGTGGCAAACTGCCCTCGACATGAACCAGAAATATAAAGAAACAGCAGAAGGCGGCCTGGCAGTAAATATTCCTTTGGGGTTAAGCGAGTGTTAGAAATATTAATTCGGCTGAGAATTAAGCTTTAAATTGAATTTATACTAAATTCATATTTAATTGTATTAATAATTGATTGTTTGTAATTTCGCGCTCTCAATTATACCCCGGTGACAAGATCCTTAATAGTTTTAGCAGGCGTATGCTTATTACTATGCAATAGAGTAACAGCACAACTCAAGAATGAAACATTTCTACGCGAACATCTTTCGAAAAATAGTTATGATATTGACCCAGAGGCCAGCACAGTTATCTTAAATGAAACACAATCTGTGGAAATTGTCCCCAGTGGATATTCCTACGAACAAGTGTACCATTGCTATAAAGCAGTTAAAATATTAAAGCAATCAGGTAATCAGGATGCAGATATATTCATTGGTTATCAGCGGCCCACTAATCTTACTGGTGCAACCTATAATCTAAATGGGAATGATATAGTAAAAACGCCATTGCCAGATAATGCTGTTTATAATAGAAAAGTTACTGAGTTAGTAGATGAAGTAAGATTTTCACTTTCAAGTGCTAAGATTGGCTCTATTATCGAATATTCTTACGATATAATTACGCCTATATCCATGCTGTTGCCACCATGGAATGTTCAAGAGGAATCACCTAAATTATTTAGTAAATATTCCATAGAAGCTCCAAGAACATTCAATTATACGGTGGTTACTCAGGGAGGTATGGACTTTAAGAACTATGCTAGTGAGACAGCCGCTATGCAAGATAGCTCAATGGCTTATAACGTGATATCGCAATTAGTAGATAAACGCTATTCTGTTGTTTGGGTAAAAAGAAATATTCCACCAATGCATTCCGAGCCATTTATCAGCGCATTGATCAACCATGTACAACGGATGGATTTTCAGTTGGCTGGTATCATGAACAGAATAAGCACAGCTAATGCTCTATACACAACTTGGGCTAAGCTAAATAATTCTTTAATTGAAAGTGAAAATTTTGGTGAGCAAATAAATGGGCCAAACCGGTTTCTAGATCCATTGGTTGATAATCTCACTTATGGGAATAATTCGCAACTTCAAAAGGTAAAAAATATATTTGACTATGTACGCACAAACTTTTCGTGTAGCAGGAGCACTGGAGTGCAATGTTCTATTGATAATGCTAAATTGTTGAAAAGTAAACGTGGAACAGTTGCAGATATTAATTTATTGCTGGTTGCCATACTGAAACATGCCGGTATAGAAGCGGAGCCTGTTATTCTAAGCAAGTTAGGTAGTTTAAAGGTGAACAAAGATTATCCTTTACTAAACAGATTTAACTATACCATATGCACAGTTTTGATAGATTCTCAGAGGTATTTTTTAGATGCTTCTGATAAGTTTAATCCATTTAATGCCTTGCCGCATTATTGTTATAACGGTTATGCGCGTGTTGTTGTTAAGGGAGCAGGGGAGGAACTCAATTTATTAGAATCGAATATAGTTGAAAAGACCATCTATGCAGTAAATATTCACAACTTTACCGATAGCACTATGGAAGTTGATGTCACAGAGAAGTTTGGGTTGCCGATGTCAGCGACCTATAGAAAGAGATGGGACGAAGATTCTTCCTTAAGAAAGAAGTATTTTGACGATAAAGCCGACGGATTCACTGATAATGTTGTTGTGTCAAATATTCAGTTTTTAAATTTAGATAATCCGGATACCAACCTGATAATAAAGTATACGCTCTCAATATCCGGAAATAGACACGATACGTATTATTTAAACGGTCAATTGATTAAGTTCTTTAAAGAAAATCCATTTAAAGAAAATAACCGGCATTTGCCTATTGAATTGCCATATAAAATGGACTATAAATATATACTCACCATGCAACTGCCAAAGGACATGGATATAGTAGATATACCCAAGTCAGTAGATATTAAATATGGCAGCGGAGAAATGGACTTTAAGA
The DNA here is from genome assembly GCA_051959855.1 of Flavipsychrobacter sp. Classification (GTDB taxonomy): domain Bacteria; phylum Bacteroidota; class Bacteroidia; order Chitinophagales; family Chitinophagaceae; genus SZAS-30. Next base: position 8,693 of record JBQCEX010000254.1, read on the forward strand.
ATATAGTGAACTATGATAGCACATCAGGCATGCTTATGATTAATGCCAGTTATCGATCAAATGAAACCAATTATCAGGTAGAGAGCTATAGTAATATCAAGAAATTTTTTGAAAAAATGATACAGGAAGAAAATGGCATAGTAACATTAAAAAAGAAGAAGGTATAGTATGAAATATTTTGTGACATCCCTGCTTGTATGTTTATATAGCCTGCACTGCTACGGGGCTTCAAATACCTCTTATTCGGTAAGTAATATCCCGTCTAATCTTTTATTAAATGCGAACGCTATAATCCGTAACAGTCATACTGATATTCGCATTGTATCATTAAACGAGATCTATGTAACAGAACAATACGCAATTACCATTTTAAATGAAAAAGCGTATAAGGAGTCTCAGTTGCTGCTGGTATATGATAAATTTCGAAAGATCAAGAGAGTTTCTGGCAGATTATATGATGCTGATGGTAAGCAAATAAAGAAACTAAATACTGCGGATATGCAGGATATGCCGATAGATGCAGGTGGAGCATTTGTAGATGACGATAGGGTAAAGTTTTTTGATTTTAATTATGCTAAATACCCATTTACTGTAGAATATGAAGTTGAACAGAAATATTCTTATTCATTCTTTTTGCCACGATGGCAACCTCAGGATGATTATAAATGTGCCGTAGAATCTGCTGATGTAAGTGTGGAATATACAAAGGATATACCACTTAGATATCGTTTATATCATATTGATAGTATGCCCGAAACTACCACAAATAATGACATTAAAATATTAAAGCTTACACTAAAGGAGTTACAGGCAATAAATGAAAAAGATAGGTTTGCACCACATGAAAATTATCTTTTCCCAACATTAATATTGGCATCAGACAATTTTCAAATTGAAAACCAAAAGGGTAGTATGGCTTCATGGTCTTCACTGGGTAAGTTCGTTTATGATT
>JBQCEX010000255.1:0-2196 GCA_051959855.1 Flavipsychrobacter sp.
CGTTTGGTAAAGCAATTTTGTCGTTAGAAATATTCTTTAAATAGTATTCTGCTATCATCCGGCGTTTTTCATTATCCTTGTCCAGGTCCTTTAACTTGGCTGATAGAAATGCTGCCTGTAATTCATCAAGTCGAGAATTAACGCCCTTATAGTCGTTATAATATTTCTTTTTAGAGCCGTAGTTTCTTAGCGCATGAATAACTTCTGCTAATTGCGCATCGTTTGTGGTTACAGCTCCCGCATCGCCTAATGCACCTAAATTCTTACCCGGATAAAAGCTAAAGCCAGCCGCGTTTCCCAAGTTGCCGCTACGTTTACCATTTTGTATGGCCCCATGTGCTTGGGCAGCATCTTCTATTACTATTAATCCATGTTTCTTTGCCAGCGCATTGATAGCCTCCATATCACATAGCTGCCCATATAAATGCACAGGTAAGATAGCTTTTGTCTTCGATGTGATATGACTCTCGATTAGTGCTACATTAATCAAATAATCATCAATAGAAGGCTCTACTAACACTGGGGTCAATCCAGCTTTTGATATTGCCAGGATACTGGCAATATAGGTATTCGCAGGAACAATTACTTCGTCGCCCTGCTTAAATACACCTAATTCAATATATGCTTCCAAGATTAGAATCAATGCATCCAGTCCATTACCTACCCCTATACAGTATTGTGTTCCGCAATAATCAGCAAATTCCCTTTCAAATTGCTCAACTGCATTTCCCAAAATAAACCAACCTGAATCCAGCACTTCATCAAGCTTTTTGTGAAATGCTTCCTTATAGTTAAGATTTATTGCTTTTAAATCTAAAAATGGTATCATACTTCATTACTATTTTGTAGCCATTCATCATACCCTACTCCTTCCCAGGGCATTCCTCTTTCAAAATGCTTAGGCCATGGATAATAATTCTCTGTGCTGTTCTGTTTAGATGGAATTTCGCGAATATCTTTTATTCTTTTCGCGGGTGATCCTATAGCAAAAGAATAATCTTCAATGTCACGGGAGATAACTGAATTTGCTCCAACAAGACAATTTTGTCCAATTTGGACACCAGGCAATACACAACAATGGATAGTTATTATTGAGTAGTCGCCAACCTTTGCTCCGATTAAGGTTGTAGATGGTGGTTGAGGATCGTTAGTAAAAATGGTATATGGGAAGATAAAGACGTACTTTCCAATTTCAGTTCTTTCGCCTACATGCACATTACTATATAACCTGGAGTAATCACCAATTTTACAATTACCCTGAATATCAACTAATGTACTTATCAGGCAATGCGCTCCAACCACTGCTCCTTCTCTTATTGTAGCCCTATGTCCAGTCATTAATCCTTTACCAAATGAAGATCCTGCATATATAATGCAATGGCTTCTTATCATGGCGTCTGCGCCAATTATTGTCTTTGGATTTTTGTATGAGTCAGGATTTTTATAGTAAGCGCCTGTCGGTTCGCCTATCACACAATCATTACATATAATGCTATTATCCCCAATCACAACATTATCATATATAGTCGTGTTATCTCCTATTTTTACATTTTGCCCTATAACTGCGGTAGGACTTATGTAAACATTTCTATTGTTGAACTTCATTGCTGGCTTACTTTGGGTGGCTTAACCACAGAAAATCCATCTATCACTATTTCCGAATGTTGATTCGTTATATAAGATCGTATTTTTAAATACCCTTTTTCCAGAAGCTCTACTATTTCTAAATTGACTGTAATCGTGTCCCCTATATATACGGGTTTTAAAAAGTTCAATTGCTGACTAATGTGAATAGTGCCTGTTCCCGGCAATTTAGTACCTAGAGCTGTACATATAAAAGATGCAGTGAGCATACCATGGGCAATTCTCTTTTTGAATTTTGTCTCACCGGCATACACTTCATTGATGTGTATTGGATTAAAATCACCTGTTATACCCGCAAATTGATAAATGTCGCACTCTGCAATCGTTTTGCTAAACTGTGCTGTATCCCCGATATTAAAGCTCATAACTGAATTTTAATTGCTTTAAATTCCTCGTAACTTCTTATGTAATCAGATTCTTTGTACACCTCTGAAACCAATGCAAGGCAAATAGATCCCGAAGAAAAATTGTCAATGTCCCGCCATATACCTGGTTTTATATGCAGTCCATAATACGGTCGATTTAAATGTATTGTCCGCTTATTAATACCAT
>JBQCEX010000256.1:0-3511 GCA_051959855.1 Flavipsychrobacter sp.
ATTACTAAAAGCAAAATGCTGCTTGCGCTGCCACTTACAGTTATATGCCTATTATTGTTTACAAAAAGCGGATTTTCGGCAAAGTTTGATAAACAAGGGAATATTGTAAAATATGAGGGAAACACCATTGAACTAAAGAAAGAATTACGAGACACAATCATTACAGTTAATCCCAAAACAGGGAAAAACGATACAGCTATTGCGGTACGCGAATCTTATCCATTAAAACTCAACGGCGAAAAGATATATACCATGTATGATTCAAACATAAAGATGAAATATCATGAAAGTGCCGAGCTTGTGAGCTCAAAGTATGCGGAGAGTATTGTAGAATACCTATTAAATAACTTGAATAGCGAACTTGAAAAACTTGATGATGGTGGATACCGGCTGGGCATAAACAACGTTGTGCTGGACCAAAAAGGCAAAATAGTTTATTACGAGTATAGCGGCATAGTTACCGCATCAGACACGATACCTGACGAAAAGTTACCAAAGGCAAATAAAGAAGTGTCTGCCGAGGTGGGCCGCAAAATCGGGGCGTTACTGAATAATTATCCCACCCGAAACCCTGCCCATTTAAAAGGGAAAGGAGTACCTTTTCTTTTATATTACACACCTGAATTTCTAAATATATTCACTGTGAAGAATCATAAGCTTGTAAGCATTTAACAGTAGATTGATAAAATAAGAAAGGGAGCCTTCTGGCTCCCTTTCTGCTATTAACGGTTTCATTAATTCATTACAGGCAGGTAGCCATAGTTCTTGCCATACTCCATCATCTGCTGATAGAAGCTGGTGGGGTACTCTATCTTAACATCACTGATGTCGTTACCATTCATTACAGGTACCAGCTTAGGCTGTATAAATCCTTTGTATGGTTTTATGTTCAGCTTAGCATAGCGAGCCAGCACTTCGTTATGCAATGCATCGTCCACCTTAACACCATAGTTTTCAACCAGCGCTTTACCTGCATTATAGTCGCCTTCTGATTTTATACGCTGCATTTCTTTCAGCAATTGACCGAACAAGTCACGCAACTTTGTATAATCATTTACGCGCACATAGGTCTTATCATTCTTCTTTACAAATTCTACCACATTATCTTTCTTGCCATGCTCATACGCCCAGCGGGCTATTAGCTGGCGATTACGCATGTGAGCTTCCTCTAAATTTTCGCCTGGCTTCAAACGTGTGAGCTGAGTCATCAGTCCGTTCATCATATAGCTGTCATACTCGGCCTTCGCTACATCCATATTAGGCATCACACCTATATCTATCAGTTTTTGATCCATGATGAAATATAGTCCTACCAGGTCTGCACGTGCTTCTTCCAACGTTGATGCATAATTCTTCAGTGTCTTATCTGTAGTTTCTACACCCGGATTTATTTGTCCTGATGCATGGCCTATACATTCATGCATATCAGTATGCAGATCGGCAGCTAAGGGGCCATATTTTTTCAGGCGCTGCAATACAGTATCATCTACCGCAAATTCATCCAGCATACCACTCTTAGCACTGCTTTCGTTATAAGCATGCACTATATTGCTTAGCGATACTGATTTGGAGCCATGTTCTGCACGCACCCAGTCAGCATTTGGTAAATTGATACCTATAGGTGTGCTTGGTGCCGCATCGCCGCTTTCTACTATTACCGTTATAGCTTTCGCGCTAATGCCTTTTACATTCTTCTTTTTATTCTGTGGCATAATAGGTGAATTTTTCTCAAACCATTGCGCTTCATCAGCTATAGCTTTAATGCGCTTTGTTTCTTCCATATCTTTCAGCGATACCACGCTCTCGAAGCTTCCCTTTTTACCAATAGCATCCAGGTACACTTCTATAAAACCATTCACCACATCTATACGTGAAGCTGTATCCTGCACCCAGGCTATGCTGTAATCATCCCATGTCTTCAGGTCGCCTGTCTTGTAAAATTGTATCAGCAATTGCAGCGCCTGCTTTTGTGCATCATCTTCGGCCACTGTTGTCGCTTTCTGCAGCCAATCTACTATGTGGTCTATTGCAGCACCATACATGCCGCCACTTTTCCAAACACGCTCCTCAATCTTACCGTTCACCTTCATTAACTTACTGTTCAGCCCCCAGGATGGCGCATCACCTTTTGTATCAAACTTTGCATAAAATACCTCAACTTCTTTTTGTGTTACGCCTTCATAAAAGTTGTTAGACGAATGCGCCACATTATCTATGTCCGGGCGCTGGTCTACTACCTTTGGTTCAAAATTCAAATCATATACCATTGGTTTTATACGGGCAAGGAAAGCATCAACCGTTTCACCATTTTGTAATGGCAGTTGCGATTGATCACAGTTCTTTACGATTTCGGCAAAATACTCGTAGGGACAGCCAGGTATAAACTTTTCATTGCTGTAATGATGGTGATTGCCATTGCTAAACCAGAAACGCCCGCAATACACCTCAAATTTTTTCCAGTTATCACTATTCTTATCGCCTTTATAGCTGCCATATACTGCCTCGATGGTTTTGCGCAGCAGCAAGCCGTATTTACTCTTCTGATCGTAAATAATATCGCGGCCACTTAAGGCAGCCTGGTAGAGATAATAAGCCAGTTTTTTCTGCTGCAGGCTCAGTTCGTTGAAGCCGGGTACCTGGTAGCGAAGCAACTGGAGATCAGCAAATGTATCTGCCTCTACTTTAAATGTATCAGGCGCCGGTTTAGCTGCTGTTGTATCTGTAGCCTGTACAGGCTGGTGGCTATTGTTGCAGCTCGTGTTCATTACTTGCGTGCTCATTAATACAATAAAGGGCAATGCCCACTTTTTTAGGTGAATATTTTGGTTCATAATAATTACAGGGATTGAATACACTGCTAAAAGTAAGCCAATAGCGGGATTTGATAAAATGTTTGCAGAAATGCACAAAAGAACTTCGGCAGACCTAAATTTGCAGCGCTTATGAGAAATTGGTTTATATCTGTAACTGCCTGTGCACTAGCTTTTATTTCCTGCAACAACCACAATGCAGCATCTAAATCGGAAAATACTGCCTATTTATTAAAGCCAGGCACAATTGTAGCTGCCGACAGTGAAGCTATAAAAGAAGATGAGCTAAACGATTTTATGTTCAATGTAAAGATCATTGCAGATAGCACCAGCAATACAAAAGGCAGCTATATAGTTGATGTTGCCTACGGCGTTGACAATGCAGCAGGCGAATTGCTGATGCCTAAAAATGGAGAACACCTGAAGCCTTTGCTACGCAAGGGTACTGAACCATATACCTATATAGTTGGTTTCAAATTTGGCGAAGACACCACTTTTCATGACTACTTTGAAATAAGTGCGACCAATGTGGCCCCTAAGAGGAAGGCAATTAAGATGGAGTATATAAAGGCTTATTCTTTTGAATAAGGCTACCTCTCTTTAGTAAACTTATAATGCGTCTGCCGAAAACCATTAGTCAGATAAAAACGATGTGTATCTTTCCTTTTTGTATTACAGGCTACCTCCAATAATTTATAATC
>JBQCEX010000257.1:0-3160 GCA_051959855.1 Flavipsychrobacter sp.
TTTCTCTATGATACGCCGGGAAAGAGAGAGACCTAAGCCCCAGCCTCTTTTCTTGGTAGTAAAACCGGGATTAAATATTTTCTTTACCTGGTGACGGGGTATGCCTTTGCCATTATCGCATACATCTATTGTTACCTGCTGCGGGCTATTATGCACTTTGATATCAATGTTACCCTGGCCTGCCATTGCATCAAGCGCATTGCGGATGAGGTTTTCTATCACCCAATCGAATAGTGGGCCGCTGATGTAAACAGGAATTTCCGGTTCATTGGTATGCATGGAAATAGCGACCTTTTTGGGTGAACGTTTTTGCATATAGCTCACCATATTTTCTAAACGTACTACAAGGTCTTCCTCTTCAAGCTGAGGGGCACTACCTACTTTACTAAAACGGTCCGCTACCAGTTTCAATCTATCAAGGTCTTTCTGCATTTCTGCTACGGCTTCCTCGTTTACCTCATGTTCTCTCAGCAACTCCATCCAGGCTTCAATAGAGCTTAACGGAGTGCCGAGCTGATGGGCTGTTTCTTTTGAAAGACCTACCCATACCTGGTTTTGTATAGAACGATGTGCAGAACTGAGCGCTATGAGCACAACCAATAAAAACAGGCCTATAATACCTAACTGAAAATAAGGAAAATAACGCAGTTGAGTAAGCAGATACGAGTCGCCATAATATACATAGTTGCGACCTATACCAAAGTCTGAAACGATGGGTGTATGCTTGTTTTTATATTCCCGAAGCTTTTCCTGCAACAGCTTAGGAACATTGCGTGTGCGGGAGGTATCAATATTGCGGAAGCTATTTATATGCCCCTCTTCATCAGTAATAATGAGCGGGATAGTAGTGTTTTCTTCAATAAATGAGCTAATAAAAGATACGTCCTGACCGCCAGCATTAGGGCTATTCAGCGCTTTTATACCTTCTACCACCTGCTGTACTTTCTTCTTCTCCTCTTCGGCCAGCTTACCGGCCAATATACTGGTATAGTACAGCGAGGCCGATACAATAGCCATAGCTATGACTATCAGATAAGTCTTCCAATTAATATATTGACGCATAAATTATTGCTTCACAAACGAAATCCAAAGTAAAAATATTATGATTTTGAAGTAATAACTATTATTTTTGCCAGCGGAAATTCATCCTTCATGGACAATCTGAACAATACACAGGAACATCTTATAGATAACGAAGCTGATATAGAACTGAGCAAACCGTCTAAATCACGCTTTTTATTTTTACTATTTTTCTTTGGCTATTTCATTTTTATATTAGCCGGTTGTTATAATCTTTATGAACATAAGTTTGAAAAGAATGACAACATCCAGGTTCCTGATAATACTTTATACGAACCAAAATACAAATAATCATTCGCAACTGAAGCAATGATTACCTGTACCCATGATACTGCCGTAGTTATACTAAGCTATAACGGCAGGAAGTGGCATGAATTATTCTTACCCAAAATAATAGAACAGGCAGCAAGTGGCTATGAGGTGATAGTAGTAGATAATGCTTCTACTGACGATACCTATCAATATCTACAGGAACAATTTCCTAACATAAGGACGCTGCAAATAGCGGTGAACAGAGGCTTTGCCAATGGCTACCACGAAGGGCTAAAGCAGATACAGGCCAAATATTATATACTGTTAAGCACAGATTTTGAAGTGACTGATGGCTGGTTTCCGCCACTGGTAGCAGCTATGGAGCGAAATAAGGACTTGGCTGCCCTGCAACCAAAAATACGCTACTGGCGGGAACGTGAGTATTTTGAATATGCCGGCGCCGGCGGAGGATTTAAGGATAGCCTGGGGTATTTGTTTTGTCGCGGACGGATATTTAATGACCTTGAGAAAGATGAAGGGCAATATGATGACGACATAGAGGTATTCTGGGCATCAGGTGGATGCTTTATGGTGCGTGCAGACCTTTACCACAAGATGGGCGGCCTTGATCCTGATCTATATGCCCATATGGAGGAGGTGGACCTATGCTGGCGATTGAAAAATGCCGGTTACCGCATTGGTTATGTCGGGGCGTCTACTGTTTATCATGTGGGGGGAAGCGTGATCAGCTATGGCAGCCCGCAAAAACTATATTATAATTTCCGCAATAGCCTGATCTTATTGCTAAAGAATGAACGAGGCAGTAAGCTTTTGTGGCTTTTCCCTTTAAGGTTGGTCCTGGATGGCATTGCGGGTCTGCAAATGCTATTGCAAGGCAAATTCAGGCTAACAGCCACCATAGTAAAGGCACATTTTCACTTTTACGGCAGCCTGGGCAAATGGCTGCAACGCCGGCGAGATAATAAAAAGCTGATAAGCAACCCAACTACCGGCGGCATGTATAAAGGCAGCATAGTGTGGGCCTATTTTTTACAGCGCAAAAAGACCTTCCCGATGCTGGAATGGCAGCCGAAAAAGCTGGATAGATAACCCAATAGAGGATTTTCCTTCCTATTTACCGATTAATTTCCTGTATTTACCGACTTTGTCCAATATCCTGCCTAACAATTGTTTAATAGGCTGACATCGTAATATACCTTTACATCATCAAAATAATCGAAATGAAAGATTACAAGGAATATAACGATTATAAAAACTGGGATAGAAGGACCTGGCGGGAATATAAATACAACAGGCATGACCACAATAAGGGTTGGTTTGGCTTTATCGTGCTGATAGTAGGTTTGGCTATTTTAGGACAACAGTTTGGCTGGCCATTTATCAGCCTTAGACATACCTGGCCAATACTGCTGATTATTATTGGTTTTGTCATAGGTATCAAGCACCGTTTCCGTAATAACGCTCCGTATATTCTAATTGCTATTGGTATTGCCAACCTCATTCCACCATTTATGATTGGCGGCGTAAGTTCTGACAGATTATTACTACCTGGCGGACTAATACTACTCGGACTACTCATCATCTTTAAGCCACGAAAAAAAAAGGTGTTTTTGGAGCGCAATGTGAGTGTCAGCACTACGGATGAGAGCATGCTTAATATTGACGTAGCTTTTGGAGGAAAGAAATCTATCATAACATCGAAAGAATTTAAGGGGGGTAACATCTCTGTAGCCTTTGGTGGTGTGGAGCTTAACCTGATGCAAGCCGATAATCCCGAACCTATAATACTGGACCTGAAAGTTTCGTT
>JBQCEX010000258.1:0-5254 GCA_051959855.1 Flavipsychrobacter sp.
TAAAAGAAAAAGGCTTGCTGCTATGGGGCTATCTATAAGTGCAGGTTACCTTTTCTTCTGTGTGGAGAATAAATTGATGATTGATAGCGAAATAAAAGCTGCCATGCGGCAACAGCAAATAGGATACGGCAGCTTCTTTACAAACCCTACGCCATTAAATAATCTTTTATGGTATGCTGTGTCAAAAGATGCAGATAGATATAATATTGCCTATGTATCGGTATTTGATAACCCTGCCGATATTCACTTTAGACAATATAATAGTAACAGCGGACTAATTAATTATGAAAATACGGAGTTGTCTTATCTGGTTCGCTTTTCTAAAGGGTATTATACAATAGAGCATTGGCATGATACCCTTGTGTTTAACGATCTGCGTTTTGGCCAGACTGTTGGTTGGCAGGACACCACATCACATTTTACATTTCATTTCTTTCTACGTCGAAATGCTGATAATCGTTTTGTCGTTCAAAGAGGGCGGCTGGCCGATTGGAATAAGAGAAGTCTTAAATCCCTTGCTAAGAGAATTGCCGACAATTAACGCTCGTATTTAGTTTGCCTGAAGTAAAAGGTAAAAAGGAAAAATATCAGGTGGATGATCTCGTAAGACAGAAATTGTACAAACTGATGAAATAATGTTTTAGGTATAGAAGTATTATTGGTTACCTGCAGGCAATCATTAATAATGATTTGCTCCAAAGCATTTCTGGCGGTTTGTGCAAATACATCATTTTTAACATCCATATTTAGTTCTATGCTGGCATACGCACTAATGTTATTTAGATTATAAGACCCAAGCGTAACCCATTTGTTATCTTTTACTGCAATCTTCCCATGTAAGACATTTCTTTGATACTCGTACACCGCAACATTATTCCTAAACAGCCATCGGTACATGTACCGTTCTGCATGTTTTGCAATTTTTACATCAGATACGCCTGCCAGTATTAACTTTATATCTACGCCCCTCTTCGATGCATATGCAATTTTCCTAAGCAGGTTCCTGCTGGGCCAGAAATAGCTAGACATAACTACAATGCTTGATTTTGCGGTTTTAAATAGCTCTTTGTAGCTATTAGATACCTGTGTGTATCTGTTTACCCAGTCGTTTTTCCTAACCCTTACATAACAGATATCCGTTATTTTGTGAATGCTGTAATGATTGATGTCCCGTAGGCGTATAGTTTGTTTGGTTGCCTTGTTCCATATTTCAACACAGTAATCATAAAGTTGCCTGCTGGCGTCACCTTCTGTATATACAGCCCAGTCCAGCCAGGCGGGCGTTCCATTTATGTCATTATAACGATTGCTAACGTTTACACCACCCACCATGCTGTTAAAAAGGTCAGTTACTATCACCTTATGGTGTAGACGCCTGCCTATATAAAAGTTTTTGCTGTGAAAAAAAGGCTCATAGAAGCATAAATGTACCCCCGCTTTTATAAGTCTGTATTTAAAGTGATTTGATAAGTTTTGCGATGCAAATGCATCCAGCAGCATATATACCTTTACCTCTCTCCCGGTCGCGCGTATTAAGGCATCTGCAATTATATTCCCGGTTTCATCATCATCATATATGTATGTTTGTAGATGTATAGATATACTGGCGGCATTGATCATTTCCACCATTTTGCTGAAATATTCTGCGCCGCCATGTATTAGCTTCACATGATTGTGTATTGTATAAACGTCATTATTAATTGCATTACCTCCGGACATAGCATAGTGTAATAGTTAAAAATAGCCAGTCTAATACTTAACACTGATGACTGCTATCAAATAGAAAAATGATATTGCTCACACGGCTCGGCTAAACAGCCAAAGGCAAAGCCTTTTCTTTCTCAGCTTCTTGCCTATAATGTTTTCAATGTCCTCCTTATAGATGACTTCTTTTTCCAGTAGCAGTTCGGCTATTTGGCTTAGCGGCTTTTTGTTTTGCTGCAATAATTCTTTAGCGTGCTCATAGACTTCCTGTATCAGCTTGCTTACCTCTTTGTCTATTAGTTGTGCTGTTGCTTCGCTGTACGGTTTCTGAAAAGCGCTGTCATTGGTTCCTGTGGAATCATAAAAGCTAACATTACCTATTACTTCATTCAACCCTAGTTTGGCCACCATTGTATAGGCTTGTTTGGTTGCTTTTTCAAGATCATCCAATGCGCCTGAGGATATTTCGTTAAAGATTATCTCTTCTGCCGCACGGCCGCCTAATGTAGCGCACAGCTGGTCTGTAAATTGTGCCTTGGTAATTATTTGTTTTTCACCGGGAAGATACCAGGCCCCACCCAGCGATTTACCCCTGGGTATAATAGACACCTTGATTAGCGGATCTACATATTTCAGTTTCCAGCTTACTAAAGCATGACCTGCTTCGTGATATGCTATAACTTTCTTTTCCGCCGGCGTTATTACTTTGGTTTTCTTTTCTATGCCCATTACCAGCCGCTCTATCGCATCAGAAAAATCCTTTCGTTCTACTGATTCCTGCTTTTGTCTGGCTGCTATCAATGCCGCCTCGTTGCATACATTTGCTATATCAGCGCCTGAAAATCCTGGTGTCTGAGCAGCAAGAAGTTCGGGGCCAACGTCATCAGCTAATTGCAAAGGTTTTAGATGTACATTAAAAATAGCTACTCTTTCCTCTTTATTTGGCAGTTCCAGGTATATGTGGCGGTCAAACCTGCCGGCCCTTAATAGTGCAGCATCCAGTATGTCTGCTCTGTTAGTTGCCGCCATTACTATTACGCCCGTATTTGGCTCAAATCCGTCCATCTCGGCAAGCAATTGGTTCAGGGTACTCTCACGTTCATCATTTGCCTGTAAAGAAACTGCCCTTTCCCTTATCCTGCCGATAGTATCTATTTCATCAATGAAAATGATGCTGGGTGCTTTTTCTTTAGCCCTGTCAAACAGGTCGCGTACGCGTGATGCGCCAACCCCAACAAAGAGCTCTATAAATTCTGAGCCTGACAATGAAAAGAAAGGTACTGCGGCTTCACCTGCCACCGCCTTGGCCATAAGCGTTTTGCCTGTGCCCGGCGGACCTACGAGCAGTATGCCCTTTGGTATTTTAGCGCCGAGCTTAGTGAAATTTTCAGGATGTTTTAGAAATTCTACTACTTCCATTACTTCTACCTTAGCTTCTTCATACCCTGCCACGTCTTTAAATGTAATGGGACTCAGATTCCCACTGCCGTATTCCTGCGCCCTCGATTTGCTGAATTCCATTGCTGCACCACCTGCACGGTTCAAAATACTTGTTCTGCCAAGATATAACAGCCATAGGAATAGCAGTAATCCAATGGGCAGTAGCCATGACAGCAGATTGCCCCAACCGCTTTCACGCGTTAAATAATTTATAGGGACTTTATCTTTTGCTGCAAAGTTGCTTTGTGCATCATCCATTTTCTTTTCAAACATTTCTACCGAGCCAATAGTAAAGTAATATTGGGGTGCAGTGCCGGATGTTGGTTTCTTTGTCAGTAGTACATCTTTGTATTGCGGTTTTACCAGGCTGCTCTTTTTTATATATACCTCTACACGCTCTTTGTTAATAACATCTGCTTTCTCAACATCATGCTGCATCAGCATATTTGTTTTGAAATCTTCCCAGTTAGTTTCTTTAATATCGTTATAGCCCTTTGAGAAAAAGAACGTGAATAGCAGGTTGCCCATTATAATGACTAATACCCAATATATCCATGTATTCCGGGGCTTTCTCTTTTGTGTATTATTGTTTTCAGTGCTCACAGCAGCTTTATTTAATAGGTTATAAATCAGATATTAAGGAACTACCAGCATAGGCACTTTCAGATGGTGCAATAGATATTGAGCGGTACTGCCTAGCAATACATTAGTTAATGCAGAACGCCCCTTTGTTCCAAACACTACCAGGTCATAAGTCGCGTTATCCAACGCCTGGTTTATTTCATCTTTTAATACCCCCTTCTCTTCCATGTAGAAGAAATCACTATTCAAGTATTGCTGTGCAAGATCATTTATCTGTTTCCTGTTCTTTTCCAGTAGGCTGCTATTTTGAGCATCGGCATCTTCTATTACATGCAGCAATGTTATTTCCGGTGCCGGCACCCTGGTAGCAAGTAATGCTTTCGCAGCAAGAAAAATTTTTTCGGTTTGTGCAGAAAAATCAATGCAAATAAGAATTTTCATAGTTTCTTTTTTGCAAAGTATAATGCATACAGCTACAGAAAAATGACATCTGTCACTAATGTATAAGTCACTGTTTTGATTTATATCAGTTCGTTTTCTGACTTGTGTCATTTGCAGCTGTATGCGACAAGGATAGATTTACCTCAAAAAAATTGCGTAGTTTATAGTTAATAAAGCTTATCGCTATATGATACAAAATTATTTTGGGGCCTCATTAATAAATAATCCCGACTACGCGCTGGATAAAGAATTTCTGATTACTTCAAGCAATGGCTTATACTCTGCTTCAACACTCATCGGCTGCAATACGCGAAAGTATCATGCAGTTCTAGCCGCCGGTAATCCTGAGAATGATGATGTGTACGTTTTAGTATCTAATATAGACGAGTCAATAAAATATAAGAATAACGTTCATCTTCTTAGTACGCACAAATTCCCCGGTCTTTATCATCCTGAAGGTTATAAATACATAAAGGCATTCTACGGTAATCCAATTCCAAAATGGGTATATCAAACTGATGATGTATCACTTGAAAAGGAAATGCTGCTTTCGGCAAATGATAATGGTTTATTAATAAGATATACGCTTGAACAAGCCACAGCGCCTTTGGAAATAACATTTAACCCATTATTGTCCTTCAAGATCAATCATTGGGTGACTAAGGCAAATAATGATGTTAATAAAAAAGTAACACAGATCATAGGTGGCGTTTCTCTTAGACCTTATTCCAATTATCCAGAGCTTTTCATGCAGCTCTCTGCCTCATCTGAATTTATTCAGGCACCTGATTGGTATTATAATTTTGAGTACGATGTAGAAAGGGAGCGTGGTTATGATTATCATGAAGATTTGTATTCCCCCGGCATGTTCACCGTAAAAATGAATAAAGGCGATCAGTTTATCCTATATGTTGGTTTGAAAGAGGTAAAGCCAGAATTACTTAAACGAAGATTTGCCACATTGTTGAAGAAGGAACAACCCTTAAACACAATGGAGGATTGTCTGCAACACGCCGCTCGGCAATTCATCATTAAAAAGAACAGCCGGACAGAAATAATTGCAGGCTATTATTGGTTTGGCAGTTGG
>JBQCEX010000259.1:0-3253 GCA_051959855.1 Flavipsychrobacter sp.
TGATTGCCAGCCTGAAAAGAGAAGTAAAGAAATGGGAAGCGGCAGATACTATGATACCTGTAGTGCCTGCATTGCACTATATAGCTGTAAGCGCACAACATTCGCCAGGCAAGGGAGCCAAATACCGCCTGCGTATGCCAAAAACAGAAATAGATAAGGTGATGAAGCTTGCCGATAGTATAAACGGAATAGCAGTACTGGACGTGCAAGTAGGACATAGCACCTTAAAAGAAGAATTGCCATTGCTGGAGCCCTACCTGAGCAAGAGTAACGTGCACCTGGGAATAGACCCTGAATTCTCCATGAAGGACGGGCACGTGCCAAGTACAAAGATTGGCACCTTTGACGCGACCGATATAAACTATGCATCTGCATTCCTGGCAGAAATAGTAAAAAAGTACAACCTGCCACCGAAAGTATTAGTAGTGCATAGATTTACTAAGGGCATGGTGACGAACTATAAAAAGATCATTATAAGGCCGGAAGTACAGATAGTGATAGATATGGACGGATTCGGATTTCCTGCGAAGAAGGTGAACAGCTACAAGCTGGCAGTTGTTACTGAACCCGTACAGTTTGCCGGATTCAAGCTTTTTTACAAGAATGATACGCTAACGCCAAAATATGGCAAAATGATGCAACCTAAAGAAGTGCTGAATCTATACCCCAGCCCGATCTACATACAATATCAATAGCAGCCTAAGCTTTCAAGAAAACAAAGAGCTTATAAACGAGGATAGCAGGCCAAACTATGGCTTTAAGAAAGCCAAGCACACCTGTGCCGAAGCTATGCGCCTGCCCCAAAAAATAGATAAGTGCCCCAATAAAGGCTACAAAAAATACAAAGGCGGAAGGGCCACTGCTTGCTTTTTCCCTAAATGGCTTTGGCATAATAATATTATTAGTAAGGCAAATCTCTCTACTGAAGGGAGGAAGTCGTATGATTTAAATCAAGCTGAGTTTGATACATATCAGCTCATTGCCAACGTGACAACAATCAAATAATTTGATGATTTATGTCACAAACAGGACCAGACATGAATTATAATATTGCATAAACCAATAGCGCTATGGAACCGAATCCATTACATACTATACCGAAAGAAGTACCGGCCAAGCAAACGCCGGAAATAACGCCGAGCGAGCCGGGAAAACAAGTGACCCCACCCAGCGTGCCTGAAATACCGCCAAGCACACCGGGGCATGAGCCTATACCAGAGGTGCCACCGGGTACACCAGGCAATGACCCTGTACCTGAAGCACCACCTCAGCCGCAGAAGCCCACACCTGCAGTACCCCAACCGTCACCTGCCCCGTCGCCCAAACCGGCTAAATAAAAAGAAAATAATTGCAGACCTTGCAAGCATGAATAAAACTGTATTTACAGACCCGGTACTGCTGAACGAAATAAATCGTTATGCAAAAGTAAAGACGATACAAAGAGACGATATTCTTATAAACCCGGGAGCGAAGGTATTGTTCGTACCCATAGTGCTGAAAGGCGTATTACGCATTGTGAGACAGGACGATGATGGAAGGGAAGTATTCCTGTATCATCTTTATCCGGGACAAACCTGTGCCATGGCTATTAATTGTTGCCAGGCGCAAAGAGAAAGCATGGTAAAAGCAGTAGCAGAAGATGAAACCGAAGTGCTGCAGATACCTGCTAACATGATAGAGGAATGGTTTAAATACCCTGAATGGAAAACATACATTAACAATACCTATAGCCAGCGATTTGCTGATCTACTGGAAGTGATAGACCTGATAGCCTTCCATAACATGGACAAACAAGTACTGCACTACCTGAAAGAAAAAGCAAAAGCAACTAATAATCACACCATAAACATTACCCACCAGCAAATAGCAGATGAGCTTCATACACACCGGGAAGCTATAAGCAGGCTGCTGCGAACTATGGAACAAAAAAAGATTGTTCGCCTTGGCAGAAATACGATAGAGCTTTTAGCTAATTAGCGCAAATTAAGGCGAGCATAACCGGTCATTCATTTAATCACACATAAAAAAACCGTTTATGAAAAAGAATATGGGCACAACCGACCGTATCTTAAGAGTTCTCGCCGCTGTGCTAATTGCAGCATTATATTTAATGCACCTTATCAGTGGCACTCTTGCTATAGTGCTGCTTATTATTGCAGGCGTCTTTATTCTCACCAGTTTCATTAGCTTCTGCCCGCTTTATCTGCCTTTTGGTATCAGTACCCGGAGCAAAGAGGAAAAATAAGCGATCTCCGTTTGCAATAGGCATATAAGCGAAAACATCAGCCTATCCAACAAATGTTACCAAACGGAAACATTGCGCATCGCACATTTGTGTAAAAAAGATGAACGACCTGAAACAACGGCTATTAAGCAACTGGCATGTGGCAAGAATCACCAGACTGGTATTAGGCCTACTTGTACTTATAATGGGCATTCAAATGCATGACTGGAGTGCAGGCCTGATAAGTCTTGTATTCTTATATATGGCATTTGCCAATACCGGGTGCTGTGGGGTGCAGGAATGCTATACCCCAGCAAAAAAGGGTAAAGCAACCAGACAGAACACTACAGATGTTGAATACGAAGAAGTAAAATAAATATGGAAGCAAAAACATTCTCAGAACTGATAAAAGGCGAAAAGCCAGTATTAGTTGATTTTTCAGCTGAATGGTGCGGGCCGTGTAAAATGATGGCGCCGATACTGGAGGAGCTGAAGCGAAATATTGGCGATGTAGCCACTATAGTAAAAATAGACGTGGACAAAAACCCGTTAGCAGCCAGCGCATACCATATATCCGGCGTACCTACCCTTATCCTGTTTCGTAATGGGGCAGTATTATGGCGCCAATCAGGCGTAGTACCTGCTAACTATTTGAAACAAGTAATTCAACAACACACAAATTAATACGATATGGAACATACCTATGAAGTAACCGTTAACTGGAACAAAGACCGGATAGGAACCTTAAGCTCAAATGAGATGAACGATACAATAACAGTAGCAACACCACCGCAGTTCCCAAAGGGGGTAGAGAACATCTGGTCTCCTGAACATTTGTTTACAGCGGCTGTAAACAGCTGCCTGATGACAACATTTCTATCTATTGCTGAAAATTCAAGGCTTGAATTTGAACATTTCAGCTCAAAGGCACTGGGAAAGCTGGAAATAGTAGATGGTAAATATATGATGAGTGAAGTGACGCTAATACCTACACTCATTGTCACCAAAGAAGAAGATATTAGTAAGGCA
>JBQCEX010000260.1:0-4082 GCA_051959855.1 Flavipsychrobacter sp.
ATTCATCAAGATATTTTTACAAAGAGGGTTACGAAGAACGCCAGCAGAAAGGTGAAGCCCAAAAGCAGCTTTCTAAAGAATTTGTGCGCGAATGGCTGATGGAAAATGGTTTCCAGGGACAGGAAGGACAGCAGGTGCCTGAAATGACTGATGAAGTAGTGAACCAGATATCTGAGCGATATATAGAGCTATACGAAAAAGTAACAGGCAAGAAGTTTGTAAAAGAAGACCTGAGCGAAGCAGCAATGCAAAGCAAGCTGAACAGCGAAATAGAAAAACTGCTGAACAAATAAGATTTATTGAATTTTAGATTACGAGTATGTCAGGCTCACCATTAGCAACGCAACGCATCATACGCGCACCAAGAGGCAATAAACTAACCTGTAAAAACTGGGTAGCTGAAGCTGCCTTCAGGATGATACAGAACAACCTGGACCCTGAAGTGGCAGAACGCCCTGAAGACCTGGTAGTATATGGCGGTATAGGTAAAGCTGCCCGTGACTGGAAAAGCTTTGAGAAAATACTGGACTGCCTGAAGAACCTGGAAGAGGACCAGACACTGATGGTGCAGAGCGGTAAACCAGTTGGTGTACTGCGCTCACATAAAAATGCGCCGCGTGTGCTGATAGCTAACAGCAACCTGGTGCCTCGCTGGGCTACCTGGGAGCACTTCCGTGAGCTGGAAGCGAAGGGGCTGATGATGTACGGACAGATGACCGCAGGCAGCTGGATCTATATAGGCTCTCAAGGCATAGTGCAAGGAACATATGAAACGTACCTGTCACTGGCCAGCAAGCACTTTAATGGATCACTGAAAGGAAAGCTGAATGTAACTGCCGGTCTTGGTGGTATGGGAGGCGCTCAGCCGCTTGCCATTACTATGAATGAAGGCGTGTGCCTGGCTGCTGAAATGGAAGAGTGGCGCATAAAGAAACGTATAGAAACACGCTACCTGGACAAATGGACCAGCAATATAGATGAAGGGATAGACTGGGCCCTGCAGGCTAAGGAAAAAGGCGAGGCTATATCTATTGGTATCTGTTGCAATGTAGTAGATATGCTGCAACGCCTGATAGACCGTAACATAACGCCAGATACACTTACGGACCAGACCTCAGCACATGATGAACTGATCGGCTACTTTCCGGAAGGGCTAAGTGTTCCTGAAGCAAATGCATTGCGCAGCAGCAATCCTGATGAATACATTAAGCGTTCGCTGGATACCATGGCGAAACATGTTCGCCAAATGCTGGAGCTGCAAAAACGTGGGGCTGTTACTTTTGACTATGGTAACAATCTGCGTGGACAAGCTCATGATAAACGCGACGTAAAGAATGCATTTGATTTTCCTGGCTTTGTACCTGCATTTATCCGTCCATTGTTTTGTGAAGGTAAAGGGCCTTTCCGCTGGGTGGCACTAAGCGGCGATCCTGAGGATATCTATACTACCGATAAGGCGTTGATGGAACTATTCCCTGAGAATAAGGGCTTGCACCGCTGGCTGCATATGGCTAAGGACAAAATTGCCTTCCAGGGCTTGCCTGCACGCATATGTTGGCTGGGCATGGGTGAGCGCGAAAAAGCAGGACTCCTCTTTAATGAGCTGGTAAGAACTGGTAAGGTAAAAGCGCCTATAGTTATTGGTCGCGACCACCTGGATACGGGTTCCGTAGCCTCACCCAACAGGGAAACGGAAGCTATGAAGGATGGCAGCGATGCTGTAGCAGACTGGCCGATACTAAATGCGCTGATCAACACGGCGGGTGGTGCAAGCTGGGTATCATTCCACCATGGGGGCGGCGTTGGCATGGGCTATTCGCTACATGCAGGTATGGTGATAGTAGCTGACGGTACAGCTGATGCAGATGAGCGCCTGCGCCGTGTATTGTTTAATGATCCGGCTATGGGTGTAATAAGACATGCAGATGCTGGCTATGACGAAGCAAAGGAAACAGCAGATCGTTTTAATTTATCAATATAACTAAAGCCCCTTTGGGGCTTTACTTTTTTTATGTACAGAATAGGACAAGGAATAGATTTTCATCAGTTGGCTGAAGGCAGAGAGTTATGGTTGGGCGGTGTGCTGATACCACACAGTAAAGGCGCTGTAGGGCACTCAGACGCTGATGTACTGCTACACGCTATATGCGATGCAATGCTTGGCGCGCTAAGTATGGGCGATATCGGGCAACACTTCCCTGATACCGATGCTAAGTACAAAGGCATAGACAGCAAAATATTGCTGAAGCACACCTATGAGCTGATACAGCAAAAAGGCTATAAGCTGGTAAATGTAGATAGCACGCTGCTGCTGCAAGCGCCTAAGATTAGCCCTTATGTTGCACAAATGCAGGCTACAATTGCTGACATCCTGAAATTGACTATTGACGATGTATCTATTAAAGCAACTACCACAGAGCATCTAAGCTTTATAGGTCGGGAAGAAGGTGTAGTGGCGACAGCTAATATACTGCTGCAGAAAATTTAACCTTTACCATCATCAACATAATCTAAAGATATTATGTAAACCTCTACCTTTTCCGGATGCCTTTGGGCAAACTCAAAAACATATTTATAATTCTGCTTAAACACAGTGCCGTATTTAGTGCTGTAAAACAGAAATACTTTAAGTTTACCATTATTTCTAAAGACAAATGGTCGTACCTTCTTTAGATACAGAAAATGATATTGACGAAAAAAATCATTGCGCTTTTGTTGCCAAAATGGAGTATTCACTGCCGTATCAAGGTCGGCTACAGTGCGACCGGGACATAGATCGTCTGCCTTAAAGAATTTTGATTTTTCTACCTCTGTACTATCATTATAAAAAGCTCCCAGATATTCATATAAGTGAGGGTGTGCATTGTAATAATTTGCTAATGCCTTGCCGGATTTACTGTCAGCATATATAAAACTGTCTGCCGGCAATTCATTTTTCTTTTGGGCATAATTCAAGTAGGATGCTATAGTAAAAAAAACGCGCTTATTATTTGCCCCTTGTAACTTATGGACAATTGATGCGCAGGATGAAAACAAAAACAATATATATATAAGAGTAAGTT
The DNA here is from genome assembly GCA_051959855.1 of Flavipsychrobacter sp. Lineage (GTDB taxonomy): Bacteria > Bacteroidota > Bacteroidia > Chitinophagales > Chitinophagaceae > SZAS-30. Next base: position 3,063 of record JBQCEX010000260.1, read on the forward strand.
TGCCTTTCATAATTAGAAGTTTAGCTGAGAGCATTTCACTCTCAGCTAAAAAATTAGGATAATATTAATGAACCGATAATGGAATTGTGGCTTGTAAATTGCCATCTACGTCAGTAGTAACTTGTGCAGGACCAGGCTGCATATCGTAATTCAAACCATTACCATCAGTATATATATTATACAGTGTTTCAATATCAAATGTACTTATTTGATTAATATAATCGGGATTAGAAGCTAATGCTCCAGGAAAATGCATTTCAACAAAAGGAGTATTATTTTGGTCATAGTAGATATACCCTACTAGAGTCATTGATCCGTCTGGATTTGTTGTCGGATTTTGGACGGTCAGGCCATCAACAGTTGGATGATTATCCTTATTACACAATGAAAATCCATAGTCACAGTTTCGTGCGGCACTATGCAATCGTTCATGCGGTGGAATGTGGAAAATGACAGTAATGATTCCTCCTAGAGGAATTGGTGCAGCTTTAATTCGGGTTGTTGGAAAAATGCAAATAATTGCAAGCGCAAGAAAACTTAAGGCTTTCTTCATAAGTTTATACCTACTCTATTTTCAAACTTTTAGGATTTTCGGTATACTCCTACGCATAAGGCCTAAATGCGCCGTAATATTAAATCATTCATTTTAAAGTCTGAATTAAAAAGTCGTTAAAAAACCTGCTTATTCTTTCAGAAAGTAATTATAAAAAATCAATATCTTTATCGTCATGAAATTGTATATTACTCTATTAGCTTTCATTCTTTCTCTAAGCTTCTTTTCCTGCAGCAAAGACGTAAACAGATACAATGTAAATGGTAATGGCTATGGAATAATGGATGCAAATATTAACGGGACATATTGGTCGGCGGACAATGGGTATGCACAAAACCCTTCTCCTTATACTTTGACATTATATGCTTCACGCGGTCAGCAGTCATATATTACGATAAACATTAGTGGTTATACTGGCCCAGGCGATTATATACTTGGAGGGTATAATACCGCGATATTTTACGATG
>JBQCEX010000261.1:0-4559 GCA_051959855.1 Flavipsychrobacter sp.
CACGCGATGCCAAATTCAGTAAAATATCTGAGCTGGCACACGAGGTTACTAAAAGCGCAAAAACGCCGGTAGATAAAGTAATAGCCATAAGAGACTACTTCCTGTCAAAAGATGAGAATGGCGATCCATTATATAAATATACAGACAACCCAGGCGTGCCCGATATACCGAGTGCATCAAAGCTGATGTATTTCCTGACTGAAAACCACAAAGGGTATTGCGCCTATTTTGCCGGCGCTACCCTATTCATGTTGCGTTCGCTGGGTATTCCGTCGCGTATAGCGGTCGGCTTCCTGACGGTTGACCGTAGCGATAAGAATAAAGGCTGGTACTGGTATTATGCCGACCAGGCACATGCCTGGGTGCAGGTGTACTTCCCGGGTTACGGCTGGATGGATTTTGATACTACTGTGGGCAATACTGACGCGCAGGAAAGCCCTAAACCTGATGGAACTCCACCCATGCAGCCACCTAAGGCATGGCTGGCGGCTGATGGCCTGGTGGAAAATGTAGATACCATGAAAAAGCTGATGACCCTGAAAGTGAAACACATGGTATTTCACGACAAAGAGTACAAACTGGCTACGCCTGTAGAGGTAACCATGGATATGAAAATAGCCACTGTGAAACGGGATAGCATAGATGTACCGCTGAAGGATGTGGAAAAAGGAGAGGAAGCTACTGCTATATCTTATGCTGAAGCAATAAAGAAAATAGAAGCAGGGTCCAATGAAAACGGAGCTTCAATCATCAAAAGGTTCCCGAAGCCAGCTCCTATAGATGAGGTTTACCTGAAACGCAAAGATGTCGCACAGCCTAAAGAGAAACCTGCCATAGCTAAACAAGAAAAAGCGGTATCTATCAGGACCGTTCTGTGGACAATAGGAAGTATCTTAGGAGGACTAATTATTATCTTCTTATTGTTGCCTAATATTATATTGGCCTATTTCATTTCCAGGTACAGAAATGCCAAATCTGATGGGAACAAAGCATATTGGGCATATCGTTCGGCTAGTTTTTACCTGCACCAGGTGGGAATAATACGAGGCCAACGCACCCCGATGCAATATGCAAAAGATATAGTAGACCCGGCCATGAGCACTTCCTTTTCCCAATTTATGAATATATATTTGAAGAAGAAGTATGCGAAACAAACGCTTAGCCCGGCGGAACAGCAATATGTGAATGATTTCCTTAAACCATTCATGAGAACAGTTCGCGGAAAAGTATCATTTAAAAAGCGATTTGCAGGATTTATTAATCCTTTAAGAAGCATTGGCTTTTTTGTGATGCCTGAAGACGAAAAAGAAGCGTAAGTTTGAGCCCGAATTATCAGGTTCAATAAACGGCTGTTCCATAACATTATCAGGTGTTTATCAAATGAGTATAACGAAACAACAACAAGAACATAACTCTAAAGGCAGGACGTCCCGATCGATAAGAATATTATGGAGGGTGTTTTTTATAGGCATAGCTGCGTTTGCATTACTTCTTGTAATGATAAACTTCGGCTGGCTGGGCTATATGCCATCCATGAGTGAACTTGAAAATCCAAGTAGTGCCATATCATCAGACGTATATGCCTCTGATGGTACGCTGATAGGCCGTTACTATGTACAGGACAGGTCTACCTGCAAGTATTCAGAAATTTCGGAAAATATCTTTAATGCTCTTTTGGCTACCGAAGACGTACGTTTTTATGAGCATTCGGGTATAGACCCGGTAGCTACGCTGGCAATACCATTTTATATGCTGCGCGGCAAAAGGAAGGGCTCATCTACTATTACCCAGCAGCTGGCAAAGAATCTTTTTCCCAGGAAGAATGAGAATGCCTTTACTATCCCCTTTATAAAACTAAAGGAATGGGTAATGGCCGTGAAGCTGGAGCGCAACCTTACCAAAAATGAGATCATTACGTTATATCTGAATACAGTGCCATTTGGTGATAATGTATATGGTATCAGGAATGCGTCCCTTACATTTTTCAATAAAACACCTGATAAGATATCTGTTGATGAAGCAGCGGTGTTAATAGGTATGCTGAAGGGCAATACGCTTTATAATCCGCGCAGAAACCCTGAGCGCGCCCTGGAGCGAAGAAATACTGTGCTGGACCAGATGGAGAAGTACGGCTACATATCCTCCCAGGAGGAAGCAGATCTTGCGAAGAAGCCTATTGTACTGGACTATCATAAGCTTGATTATCATGAAGGCATTGCTCCATACTTCAGGCAAGTAGTAGAACAACAGGTGAAACAAATATGCAAGGACCTGAAAAAACCTGATGGCAATAATTATGACATTTACAAAGATGGGCTAAAGATATATACTACCCTGGATGTGCGCATGCAGCGCTATGCAGAAGAGGCTGTGGCTGAGCATATGGCAGAGCTGCAAAAGTTATTCGTATCGCAACCTGCATATAGGGATGGCAGTATATGGAAGAAACACCAGGATATATTAACAGCTTCCATCAAATCATCTGACCGCTATGAAATGCTTAAAGAGCAAGGCAAAAGCGAAGATGAGATTATGCAAGAGTTCAGGAAGCCGGTTAAAATGCGCGTTTTTGCCTGGAACAAAGAACACTATAAAGATACGGTGATGAGTCCGCTGGATTCCGTTAAATATATGAAGCTATTTCTGCAGGCAGGTTTCGCAGTAATGGACCCATATACCGGCGAGGTAAGAGCATGGGTAGGTGGCATAGATCATAACTTCTTCCAGTATGACCACGTAAACATTAATACTAAAAGACAGGTAGGTTCTACTATCAAACCACTGCTCTACTGTTTTGCCGTAGATAATGGATTTTCACCTTGCAGCATTTTATCCACTGCTCCCCAGGAGTTTCCCGGCATGAAGACTCCGTACGATGCGGGCGGATCAGAAAACGGCAATGTTACCATGGGTTTTGCCCTGGCTAAATCACTGAACAATGCTTCACTTTATCTGCTAAAACAGGTCGGTATAAATGCATTTGTTGACTTTGCACATAAATGTGGTATCGTGAGCAATATGGATAAATTTCCATCTGTTGCTTTGGGTGTGTCTGACATTTCATTGTACGAAATGATAGGTGCTTATACCATGTTCCCTAGCCAGGGTATGCATACAGAACCTTTCTATATTACTAAAATAGAAGATAAGAATGGTATGCTGCTGAAAAACTTCACACCTGTACAGAAAGAAATTATCAATGCAAATACCGCATACAGAATGATCAAGCTGATGCGTGGTGTCATTGATTTTGGTACGGGTAGACGTATGCGTTATCGTTATGGCTTAAAGAGTGACATAGCAGGCAAAACAGGTACTACAAACAAACAGGCTGATGCCTGGTTTATAGGCTATACGCCGCAGTTGCTGGCGGGCGCGTGGGTAGGTTGCGATGACCGTAGCTTTAGTTTTAACAGCGAGGCCTTGGGTCAAGGTTCGGCAGCAGCATTGCCTATATGGGCTTACTTCTTTAAGCGAGTATATGCTGATAAGTCGCTGAATATAAGTCCGGATGCAGTATTTAAAGCGCCTGAAAACTTTGATGATTGTAATGTAATCGATTCTGTAAGCGCTGCGCGTAGCGGCACCTACTATAGCCCTGGCAATGCCAAAGACACCAGTGACTACGAAGAACAGATACCGGAAACTGAATGGGGGAAATAGTAATAAAAGGGATAAGAGCATTGAATGAGTAAAGTAAAAATTATTAATGACCCCGTTTATGGCTTTCTGCGTATTCCGGAGCCTGAACTGATGCAGGTAATAGAGCATCCCTGGTTTCAAAGGCTAAGAAATATCAAACAAATGGGATTGGCTTACCTAGTATATCCCGGCGCTACCCATACGCGATTTCATCATTCCCTGGGTGCCTGCCACCTGATGAGCAAGGCCCTGGACGAGCTTAAAGCCAAAGATATACAAGTAACAAAAGATGAAAGCCTGGCAGCACGCATAGCCATTCTGCTGCATGATATAGGCCATGCTCCATTCTCCCACTCCCTGGAGCATACTTTGGTTGAGGGTCTTTCGCATGAAACATTATCCCGGTTGATGATGCAACGCATCAATAAGGAATTCAATGGCTTACTGGATAATGCCATCCATGTATTTGATCATTCGTATGAAAAACGCTACCTGCACCAGTTAGTATCCAGCCAATTGGATGTGGACAGAATGGATTACCTGAACCGAGACAGCTTTTATACAGGCGTTTCAGAAGGGGTTATTGGGTATGACAGGATTTTGCAAATGCTTACCGTTCGGAACAATGAGCTAATGGTGGAAGAAAAAGGCGTTCATTCTGTGGAAAAATTCATTATTGCTCGACGCTTGATGTATTGGCAGGTATATCTGCACAAAACAGTACTAGGCGCAGAGCAACTATTGGTAAATATTTTAACCCGAGCAAAAGAGCTCGCGGCAAAGGGAATTGAATTATTCACCACTCCGGCACTCCATTACTTTTTGTACCTAAATACAAACCTTACTATAAAAGATTTTGAAGAAAATCCTGAACACCTTGTCAGGTTTTGCGAAATGGATGATAATGACCTCTTAAC
>JBQCEX010000262.1:0-2167 GCA_051959855.1 Flavipsychrobacter sp.
ACCTATATATTCGATTAAATGGTACATGGGTTTTCTTATATAATACTGTGGGTCCACAAGGTCCTCCTGGTTCAACTATAAGAAATGGTACTGGTCCTCCGTTAAATCAATCATTGGGGTTAGATGGTGATTATTATTTAGATGATGCTACTGGTAATTTTTATTTAAGAATAGATGGAAATTATTCATTTGTTACACAATTAAAAGGTCCTAAAGGTGATACAGGTTTACCTGGTTTGGCTCCTGTCACGGGGTCAGGTGTGCCTGACAACAGCAATGGGTCAGATGGTGAATATTATCTAGATTCGTCAACGGGTGATCTTTATCTCAAGTCAAGTGGTACTTGGTCATTTGTTTTAAACATTAAAGGGCCAACAGGTCCAGATGGTCCAACAGGCCCAACAGGTCCATCAGGACCTATGGGTCCGCCGGGTTTAGCACCAACTGTTGGATTTGGACCACCTGGTAATTATACTGGATATGATGGTGAATGGTTTTATGATGCAGCAGCTGCAAACCTTTATTATTGGCATAACAACACATGGGTATATTTATCGGGTATTATTGGTCCTGCTGGTCCACAAGGTCCAGAAGGAGAACAAGGACCACCAGGAACAGTTCCTGAATTAGGGTTTGCCCCACCTGATCCCAATTCTGGTACAGAGGGTGCGTATTTTATTGATGCAAGTACTCAAAACCTATATATTCGATTGAATGGTACATGGGTGTTTTTGTATAACACTGTGGGGCCACAAGGTACAAGTATACGTTCAGGATCGGGTGTTCCAGACCCCAACAATTTCCCTACAGCACAAAATGGTGATCTTTATTTAGATATAACAACTGCTAATATTTATAATTATACTAATGGCACCTTTATGTTTGCATTAAATATTCAAGGTCCTCAAGGAGCTACAGGCCCAGCAGGATCTCAAGGGCCAACAGGGGCCACAGGTAACGATGGAGCACCAGGATCAATATGGAGAACAGGTATTGGTGCTCCATCAGATAGTACAGGTGTTAATGGAGATATGTATTTGAATACAGCTACAAGTAATGTGTATCAACGTATTTTGGGTTCATACTCGTTAATTGCCAATTTAAAAGGTGCAACAGGTGCAACTGGATCATCAGGTTCAATATGGAGAAATGGTGTTGGTGTACCTTCTAATTCGCTGGGAGTGGATGGTGATCTCTTTCTTGATACATCTACAGGTAATGTTTACACTCGAGGATCTGGCCTTTATACATTAACAACCAATATTCAAGGGGCGCAAGGAGCCACGGGCGCAACAGGAGCTACAGGGGCCACTGGGGCCACAGGAGCTTCTGGGACCAACGGCGCTACATGGCGTGCAGGATCAGGAGTGCCGTCCAATTCATTGGGAGTAGATGGTGATCTTTATTTTAATACAATCACAAATGATATTTATCTACGTTCTACTGGTTCTTATCTTATTATTGCCAACATTCAAGGAGCTCAAGGAATTCAAGGAATCCAAGGAGCCACTGGTGCTACAGGATCTACTGGGGCCAATGGGGCCGCTGGATCCAATGGTGCTACGTGGAGAACAGGATCAGGTGCTCCATCCAATTCGTTAGGAGTAGATGGCGATCTTTATTTGGATACTGTATTGAGTGATGTGTACAAGAGAGCAAGTGGTTCTTATTCGATTATTGCTAATATCAGAGGAAATACAGGTGCTACAGGTTCAGGGACGCCTGGATCAATGTGGAGATCAGGATCTGGTATACCTTCAAACGCATTGGGAGTAGATGGCGATCTTTATTTAAATACAGCAACCAGTGACGTGTATCAACGATCTAGTGGCACATATTCATTGATTGTAAATATTAAAGGTTCAACTGGTGCTACTGGTGCCACGGGGTCTACAGGTGCTACAGGAAGTGCAGGAGCCAATGGGGCTACATGGAGAACAGGGTCTGGTTCTGCTCCTTCTAATTCATTAGGAGTGGATGGCGATCTTTATTTTAGAACAGACACAAGCGATGTTTATTTAAGAACCACTGGAACCTATAGCATTATTGCCAACATTAAAGGTGCAACTGGTACAAACGGCGCTACATGGACAAGTGGGTCTGGTGCGCCTTCCAATGGCGTTGGTGCAAATGGTGATTTTTATTTCAGAACAGACACAAGTGACGT
>JBQCEX010000263.1:0-5426 GCA_051959855.1 Flavipsychrobacter sp.
AAGTCTTTAAAAGGAAATAGCGGGCTAGCAAACATTTTAGACAGGCATCTATTTTTGCATAATCAGAATTATGCTCTTTTAGCTTTAATAAAGTACCTGAATGAATGTTTTTAAAACATATATTCTGGTATGGCAGACAGGTGGTAAAAGTCGAACTTTAAATAATTTAACAGCAATTAATAAATGTATTGATTTGAATTATTTAAACGCTAAAGTTTAGAATTTCAGCCTCAGCTATTATCAATTGTAATGTCAACAATCGATTTTATCATATTGTCTAATTGATCTGCTGCAGATTTAATACCATTCAGAATGTTAATATTGTCGGCGTCTGTTGGAGAGCTATAATTCATAAGTGGTATCAACCCCATTATAGTCGCAAGAGGAGCTCGAACTTCATGACACTGAATCCAGGCAATTTTTTTTAATTGTTCATTCTGCTTTTCGATTTTTAACAAATGATTTCGTTGATCAGTAACATTTCTGGCAAAACAGCTACCGCCTACAACACAATTCTGATTATCATACATTGGCGCAAAGCTAATTTCCATGTATTGTACGATGCCACCATTGTCGTACCCATCCGTTAATTGGAATGATTCGCCACTGAGAACTCTTCTGTAATGCTCTTGCCATTTTTTTCTCGCAGAATCATCAAATGCACCGTCCATTAAAACCAGGTCTCCGGGTTGTATCTGAGTTCCTGTAATAGCATATATCGAACGAACATAGGGATCATTAGCTGAGATTAGGCGCATATCAGTATTAATAGACCATATTAGATCTTCCGTGTTATTAATAAGTGACCTAAGATTATATTCATCTCTAATGGTTTTTTCTTTCAGTTGTTTCTCCTCGGTAATGTCCGTGAAATAGACCGTTATGCCTTCCGGAGAAGGATATACGCTTACGTATACCCATTTATTTAGTGAGGTGGCATATTCTTCAAAATGTATATCTACTTGTTCTGAATAGGCACGATGATACTCGATATAGAATTTTTGATGTTTTGCATTTTCAAATTTGTCCCAGTAATTAATGCCGATTACATCTTTGCGGTTACACTGGAAAATAAGTTCAAACGCCTTGTTGACATAGACGAAGTTCCAATCCCGATCTAAACTGAAAAATCCATCTCTTATGCTCTCCAGTATGTTCTCTATTTCTTTGGTATGTTTCTTCAGTTCTTGTTCCATTGCTCTGATCTCAGTAAGATCAACGGATACGCCTGTGAAATATTTAACGCCACCCTCAATATCCTTCTTAGTTACAATATTGTTTGTTATGTTTCGTATAGACCCGTTCTTATGAATTACTCTGTATTCAAAACGGCCTGTGCCATTGACAATCGTTTGCTCAATCGCTTTTTTCACCTTGCCAATATCATCAGGACAAGTAAATTCAATTCCTTTACCTATGAGTTCGTCAGGACTATACCCAAAAACTTTAGTGCAGGCTGCATTTATGTAAGTAAGTTTGAAGTCTCTATCCCTGGACCAGACAACATCGTTTATTGATGATAGGATTTCTTCTAATAGTTCTTTTTGCTTTTTAATTTTCCTATTTAATTCAGCATTTTCCTGCTCCGCAAACATCTGCCCATTTGCATCCATTACAAAGACCAACCGCGCGGTATCATTGTTGACCAGATTTTGGGAATATATATGCACAAAAATAGGTTCGCCACTTTTCCTTTTATGCTGAGTAATGCCTGCATCATAAAAGGTATCGGTAGGTCTATTAGCAAAGGTTGCTTTAAAATTGTCGTCAATATTTCGTAGATCAGAAAGGTTCAGCGCCAAGAATTCAGCCCTGGTATAGCCATATAATTTTGCAACGGCAGGGTTTGCATCCAAGAATTTTAAGCTTTTTGTATCCAATACCCACATCGGACATGGGCTTTCCTCAAAGAAGCGTTTGTAGTCTATATTGGAGTGTGCAAAAGATAGCCTTTTTTTGCTTTCGCACTTTGCTATGGTAATAATGTTTTGAAGTATTGTTTCATCAAGCCAATCAATTAAAATAAAAGCATCCGCAATCTCTTTAACCTGTGGTATTAAACGATATGCAATTTTGGAATGCCCAATTATTACTAAAGGGATGCGCTGAAAATGAGTGCCAAAGAATAGTCCTGAACTGCTATATGGTTGTATAAGAGAAGAATCTGCAAATACCAGATCAATGTCTTGAATCCCTGAGCCAATAAAAGATTCTATTGACGAAAAATGCAATATTGCTCCTTCTTTATACCCTATAGATATGAGTGTAGCCAATAGATTCCCATAATTACTTAAGTCGTCTTCTATTATTACAGTAAAGCTTTCAGCCATTTGGATATAATTAACCGTACGCAAATAGAATTATTTGATTATTTGAGCTACAGGAAGATTAATGTTAAATATTGCCCCTTCATTGTTGGTAACCCACACATCGCCATTATGAGCGACAATATATTGCTTGACAATAGCGAGGCCCAGGCCTGTACCGTTGCTTTTGTTTTTGGTAATAAACGGCTCGAAGATGGTCCTGGTTATTTCTTCAGGAATCCCGGGACCGTTATCTTTAATCTGAATATTTACAACTTTTGTGTCTTCACTTAGCTGAGTAGATATATGTATGGCAGGAGAACTTATTTTGTTATCCAATAGGGCGTCAACGGCATTGTTCACAAGATTCATAATAACCCTGGACAATTTGCTCTTATCGCCCGATATAATAATCCCGATTGCATTTAAATCTTTCATTATTGCTACCTCCGACATATTACATTTTGAGGCTGCCATTGTAATTCCATCGTTAATTATATCATTAAGCTTAACTGGCATTTTTTTGATGGGCATATCGTTAATGAAATCGATGAAATCCTGGAATATCTCTGTTGCCATTGTTCCGCAAGTATCAATGATGTCAAGCCATTCATTTTTCAGGCCTTCTTCACGCATCATTTCGACGCCCAATTTTATACTTGTAACAGGGGAGCGGAGATCATGCATGATCATGCTTACCGCTTTCCCGACTGCAGATAGTTTTTCTTTTTGTAATAATTTTTCCTGTAAAGAAGCATTTCGTACTGCCTTTGCAGCGTTCTGTACGAATAATTTTAATAAATATAGCTTTTCGGTTTTAAGCCTTTCTTGTTTTTTGAGTATTGCAAATATGCTATAGTCTTCAAGTCTTGCTAAAACAATATTATCATCGAGTTGTATTACCTCCTCAATCTGAATGTCTACATCTTTAATCCTTGATATAAGTTTATCGATGTTAATTTTTTCTTCTACAGCACCGATTGAGAATATCTTTTCGTATCTATGATCATCATGTATCTTTCCCAAAAGTGCCATATCAGTATCCATATATAGGGCAAGCTGATCCAATATGTTATTCAGTAGCGGATTAAGATGGTGTTCATCGAGATTTATTGATGATACTATTTCAATTAATCTTTCCAGGTTTCTCAGCTTGCCATAATCTGTTACTGCTTTAGTTGCCAGTTGAATGATCTCCTCGGAAGCATATGGCTTACAGTGATAGCCTATATTTTGGCCTGCCTTCGCAACAATTTCATTAATCGAGCGATCGCTATAAGCAGTTATAAAAATGATTTCAGCCTTATTATCATATTTTCTTATTTCCATAGCAGTTTCCAATCCATCCCATCCAGGCATCCGCATATCTAAAAATATAACTGCATATGGTCTTTTCTCTTTAATCGAATTTTTGACCATTTCAAGGCCCTCCATTCCATTAGCAGCTTTATGAACAATAAAGTTGGGAATATTTGTCGTTGGAGTTAAAACGACTTGCGGTTTATCAAAAAGAATGCTTGCGGCCGTATTTATAAGTTCATTGTCATAAACATGTTGTTTGGGGGATAGTATATCTTCAATGTTGTCCCTTACCATTTCTTCATCATCTATAACTAATACAGAAGTATTGATTGTTTCTTTCATCTTTCTTAACCAAATTTAATTTGTGGTAATTGGTAATTCTATCGTGGTTACAGCGCCCAGACCATGTCCACTGCTGTTGATATTTATGCTGCCAGCATGACTTTCAATAATCATTTTGCAGTTGTACAAGCCAAGTCCGGTTCCTGTTGCTTTTGTGGTATATCCCCTTTGAAAAAGCGATTTGCCTATTAGTTCATCAAAGCCATTACCCGTATCTTGTATTTGTAATATTAGTTTATCAAAATGCGTGTACAGTCTTATAAAAATATCTTTTTCAGCAGCATTTAGGTCAATTGCTTCGATACTGTTTTTAAGAATATTAAGTATGACCTGCATTAACTTTGTGCGATCGCCTTTTATAATTGGTAAATCTGCAATCGCATTTACAGAAATCACAATTGATTTCTTATCAGCTGATGCCAGCAACATTGATATGCAATCATTAACAACATTGCGCAAGTTAACAGGCCGGCGCTCCTGGCTGTACCCACTCAAATATTGCCTATGAATGTTTAAGATTTCCTGAATGTGAGAAACAATATTTAATTGCTCTGTGATTGTCTTATGCAATTCTTCTTGCTGTGTGGACTGGAGCTCATATATCCCGATAAGCATATCAATAACAGCTTGGGCCTTTTCAATGCCTAAAGCTCCACATAGTGAATTCTTATTTGTTTCAAAAAAACTGATCAGGTTTTTTAAATTTCCAGCCCCGTTATTGTCTGCGGTTCTTCGAACTCGTGTCAGGTACGATCCAAACCCTACAACAGCATTGCCTATGTCATGCAATACACTTGAGGCAATTTCGTGCTTGCCTTCTTCGACAGCTTTATCAAGTATTGTTTGACGCATCATTTCCTCTTTAAGGTGCTTCTCTGTAATATCATCGAAGCTTACGATAATGCAAGAGGGATCCATTTTATTGACGATAAAATTGAAATAAGTTTCCGCCGTATTTTCCGGCATATTAAACTTGTAAGTTTCATTGCGGGCTATGAGACCTGCCTCTTCGGTATAGCTCTCTATTCTATTTGTTAGGTTGCCGTTGATATACCTAAGAATGGGGAACAAGTTATCTGCTGAGAGCCCATAAGCGGATACAATTGGTTTAAGCAATTCTTCGCCGACTACATTAATGTTTTGAATACTACCGCTAGAATTGATTTCCACAATGCCAAGAGGGGCATATTTGATCATAGAGAAAAGCCGTTGTTCAGACGGACTCATTGTTTTTGGCATACTTTAGACGTTTTGAAAGAATGTTGACCTGGTGAGGTGAGGGTATGTAAAGGTTAAGGATGTTTATGGTAACATCTATTAAAAATAAGTATTTTAACTGGTTATATATCAAATAGAATGGATAATTTTAATTTTCATATTACTTAATGTCACAGGTGAGGAACTGATAACCAGACTGAAATAGTTTTCCCAAAAGCTGGGTTAATGCAGGGTCGGTTTTCAAGGCTATTTATAATT
>JBQCEX010000264.1:0-11912 GCA_051959855.1 Flavipsychrobacter sp.
CTTTGCCTGGCGCTTGGCATAGATAAGCCAACGTTTGTAAAGACGCTTGAGCATGTGAGAATAAGGAATGGTGGTATGCGGCAGAGTGTCTTTATGGAGGAGTTGAGTAAAGAGCAAACAGCACGTTTCCAGGAGAACTCATACCTGTGGCCGGGATTTGAATTGATACAGCGCTATATAAGGGCGTATCCCAGTGCCAGTGCAGGTATTGTGCTGGGCTATATTGGAGAAGTATCTCCCAATATGCTGAAAATGCAGAAGTATGAGTCTTACCAGCAGGGTGACTATACAGGCATGAATGGACTGGAGCGTAGCTATGAAGATGTACTGCGTGGCCAGAGAGGTGTTTACTACCTGGAAAGAGACAATTTCAATCGTCCGCGTGACTCGTATAAGAATGGCGCATTAGATACGCCCGCAGTAGCCGGCAGGGCATTGCAATTATATACTGATGCTGAACTGCAGGCGTATGCTGAAAAGCTAATGGCCAATAAGATAGGCAGCGTGGTAGCTATTGATCCTAAGACTGGTGGTATACTGGCAATGGTAAGTAGCCCAAGCTATGATCCTAATCTGCTTAAAGGGCGTGAACGCGCCAGGAATTACTATGCGTTGGATAAAGATGCAACACATCCATTGTTCAACAGAGCAATGCAGGCCAGCTATCAGCCAGGTTCTACCATCAAGCCTATGACAGGACTGGTGGCGCTTGACGTGGGTGCAATAACGCCTTCATTTGGGTTAGCTTGTTTCGGTAGCTATAATTATTGCGGCAGACCAATAGCCTGTGAACACCATGATGCCGGGCACGCGGCTAATTTTCGCCTGGCTTTGGCGCACTCATGTAACTCTTATTTCTGTCATATATTCAGGCTAACAGTTGATGATTCGAAATTTGGCAGCGTTAAGAAAGGACTGGAAGTTTGGCATGACTACTTTTCGAGCTTTGGCTATGGGCATCCTGTGGGTGTTGACTTGCCATTTGAAGGTAAAGGATTGCTGCCTGACTCAACCTTTTATAATAAACGCTACAACGGTGTCTGGAATTCCTGTACTGTAGTGTTTGTAGGTATGGGACAAGGTGAACTCGCTTTAACTCCGCTGCAAATGGCGAATGGTATGTGTATCATTGCCAACAAAGGGTATTATTATACGCCACATTTTGTGAAGTCTATTGGTAATAATCCGAATGACCCGGTATTGCAACCATACCTGCAAAAACATAGAGTAACTAATATATCAGACACTACATTCTCTGTAATACAGCAAGCGATGCAGGATGTGGTAGAAAGCGGTACTGCCGTGGGAGCGAAAATAGATGGCATTAATATATGCGCAAAAACAGGTACGGTAGAAAATAAGGCCATAGTGGACGGTAAGGCGATGAAGCTGCAAAACCACTCAATGTTCGTTGCGTTTGCGCCAAGGGAAAATCCTAAGATCGCTATTGCAGTGGCCATTGAAAATGCTGGCTTTGGTGCTACCTGGGCTGCGCCAATAGCAAGTTTGCTTATTGAGAAATACCTTAAAGATTCTATTTCTGTGAAGCGTAAGCCTATAGAAGAAAAGATGATCAATGCGCATCTTATCACCAAGTATACTTACATCATAGACTCTGCAAGGCGCTTGCATGATCTAATGACATATGAAGCAAGAGTGGAGCGGAAGCGCCTGGCAGATAGTACAGAAAAGGCAAGAGATTCTGCAATGGTAATGCATTGGATAAAAGCACAAGTAAAAAGAAAATAGTAAAAGACGCCTGAAACAATAATAGCAAATGAGCGCTGTTCGCAAATCGATTTTTGGTAAGATAGATGGGATAACACTGGTGCTTTATTTCGCGCTGGTGGTAATAGGACTGGCAGCAGTATTTTCGGTTGAGTATCGCAGTACTGACCCTACAATATTCATGTTCAGCAAGAGCTATATGAAACAGCTGATGTGGCTGGGTATTTCATTATTTGTGGGGCTTATTATTATACTTACTGATTCTAAGTTCTTTTCCAACATAGCATTCCTTTCTTACACCTTTGGGTTGTTTTTGCTTTTTATCACCATATTTATTGGGGTAGACGTTAAAGGCTCGCACTCCTGGCTGGGCGTAGGCAGTGTGCGATTTCAACCCGGTGAGGTTTGTAAGATATTCACTTCGCTGGCGCTTGCTAAATTCATATCACTGCCTGAAACAAATTTTAAAACTACCCGTGCGCGCTTAATAGGCGTAGCCATTGCCCTGGTGCCTGCTGCACTTATCATACTGCAAAAGGAAACCGGATTGGCGTTGGTGTACTTTTGCTTCTTCCTGGTGATGTATCGGGAAGGGTTGCCTAATACTATCCTGATCATTGGGTTCTCGCTGATTGCCCTGGTGCTTGCTACCCTGCTGCTGGACAGAAAGGTCCTTTTTATTGTACTTACTGCGGTGGCTGTGCTGATAGGTGTCATATTGCGTGACACTTTGAGGCGAAATGTGGTAGCATCTATCATATTGGTAAGTGTATGGTTAGGTAGTGTGTTGTTTTCGCAGGTGGCTGTGCCATTTGCATTCAAGCATGTATTACAAAAGCACCAGATAGACCGTATATTTTCAACGCTGGGACAAGATGTGCCTGAAGAATACAGCCATAGAGAAGAGCGGCCAGATGAAAAGAAGGTAAATAGTTCGGATTATAATGTGAAGCAATCGAAGATAGCCATTGGTTCCGGTGGCTTTATGGGTAAAGGATTTCTTAATGGTACTTCCACTAAAAACGAGTTTGTGCCGGAACAGAATACGGACTTTATCTTTTGTGCCATTGGCGAGCAGTTTGGTTTTGCAGGCAGTATGGTGCTCGTGGCTATATATATAACGCTTATGCTGCGTATCATTCATCTTGCCGAGCGACAACGGTCTTCTTTTAGCCGTGTTTATGCTTATTGTGTGGCCAGTATCCTGTTCTTTCACTTTGCTATCAATATTTCAATGACCATAGGGCTTGCCCCTGTGATAGGTATTACCTTGCCGTTCCTGAGCTATGGGGGGTCATCCTTGCTGTCTTTTAGTATTCTTGTATTCATATTGCTGCGTTTAGATATAGACCGTCAGGTGATGATACGTTAACTTTGCAGTCTTATGGCTAAGATATTTCCTTTGTCGGAGGGTGTTTTTACGGTTGGGCATGATAAGAATTTTATTCCTTTTAACCTTGGCAGCGATGAGCTGAATGCACGTTCTACCGGCTCTTTACTGGTAGAAGTTCAACCATTTCTTGTGGTAACTGATAAGGATGTGGTAGTACTTGATACTGGCTTGGGTTTTCATAACAGCGATGGAGCGTTGCAGATACATGATAATATCCGTTCGGTTGGTTATAAGCCGGAAGATGTAACAACTGTTTTGATGTCTCACTTGCATAAGGACCATGCAGGTGGTGTGGTGTATAAGGAAGCAAATGGTATAGTTAAAACTACTTTCCCTAATGCTACCTATTACATATACCGGGCAGAAGCAGATTTTGCATTAGCTACCGGTTACCCCTCATATCACACTGCCGAAATTGAGCCGCTATTATCATCGTCGCAAGTACAGTGGCTGGATGGTGAACAGGGCATGATAAATGGATACATAAGCTTCACTCATTCCGGTGCGCACTGTCCGCAGCATATTGTTTTCCTAATTGATGATGGTGTGGACAAAGTGTTCTATGGAGGAGATGAAGCGCCACAACTAAAACAGATGAAGATGAAATATGTGGCTAAATATGACTACGATGGCAAGAAGGCTATGGCGCTACGCGAACAGTATGCAGAACAAGGCCGCAAGGAAGGCTGGCATTTTCTCTTTTATCATGATGTGAAGACACCGGTAGCCAAGCTATAGCTAATCACCTTTATGGTCTCTCCAGTCGCCGCCATCTCTTTTGTGGCGCTCATTGAGTTCTTTCAACAGCATCAACTTAAAGTCTCTTTCTGCCCTATATAGGTCTGCCAGCTGTTCAGTAGAAATGATCTTCAGGAAATCATCCTTGTACTTACGTTTGAGATCAAGTATATCCTGCTGATAATCGAGATCATCGTCTATAAACTGCCTGGCCGTGGCTTTGTCGCCATTGTGCTCGCCTTTGTATTTTTCAAAGAAAGATCTGCGTATACCGTGCATTTCCTGCTCGTACTTATTATATAATGGCCAGAATTGTGCTGATTGTTCGGGTGTAAAATGAAGTTTGTCAGTAATGTAAGCTACTTTGATAGCATGAATGCGTTCAAAACGGGGGCTATCGTCGTGATGAATATCTCTATCCTGGCTGTAGCCAGATGTGGCTGCAAGCATACAAAATAATGTTGCAGTAATAAACTTTTTCATATAAAAGGAGGCCTGTACTTTAATTAATCTACTTTATTGTTCGCCTTGCTATCTACATCTGCATCCCAGCCTGTTTCATCAAGATACTGAATTATTTCCTGTTCATCCAGCTGTTTGGCTGATGTTTGTACATTATGTACATCGGCGCTTTGCAGATTGCTAACAATCATTTCAGCATCAAAATCATCAATGTTTTGCTTTACGTATTCCTGCAGCTTTGCCTGAGGCACTTTGGAAAGTGCAACTTCCGGCCGGTTTGATCTTGTGTGCAGGAACTCGTAAGAGCCTATCCCCATGCCTATAACCAGCAGCGCGGCAGCAGCCCACCTAAGTCTTGCAGAAAAAGCAACAATACGGCCTGGCTTGACTTTCCTGGTTTTTGTCAGTACCTGCTGAGATAATGTATCAAAATAACCTGCAGGAACTGTATGCGGCATGGCTTGCGGCAAGTCTGATAACCGGGCAGCCAGTAAGAGGCGATCAGGCAATGCATTAAAATAATCTGCCGGTATATCCTGAACAGGAGCTTTGCTGATATTCAAAACCGGCTCGTCTTGCTGCAAAAATTGTGTATGCTGTATGATGGATGCCGTAAGGCCGGCAAAGTAATCGCCCGGCACTTCATAGGGCATTTTGCGCGACATATTGGCCAAGGTACTTCCCATTTGTTCCAACTCACTTAATATGTCATTTTTCTCGTTCATTCCGTTATATAGACTGTTGTTACAGTATAAAGTTTAATCATTTAATAAAAAAGCCTGCACTTTCTTCACTGCGTGGTGGTATGAAGCTTTCAGCGCACCTGCTGAAGTATCCAGCACAGCGGCCATTTCTTCATAAGGCATTTCATCATAATAACGCAAATTGAATACCAATCTTTGTTTCTCCGGCAGGGCCTGTATAGCTTGTTGCAAGCGCCATTCGATCTTATTGCTGTCGAATCCTTTCTGGGCCACCAGCTTATCAGCAAATACATGCTCGTTATCGCTTAATGAAATAGCAGTTCGCCTTTTCTGTTGCTCCAGCCAGGTAAGGGTTTCATTGGTAGCTATGCGGTAGAGCCAGGTGTATAAGTTGGATTCTTCTCTGAATTCTGCCAGGTTTTTCCAAACCTTAATGAACATATTCTGCAATATGTCATTCGTGTCCTCATGTTCTACCACCATACGGCGGATATGCCAATAAAGGCGCTCCTGGTACTTTGCTACCAGGCTTGTAAAAGCCTTTTCCTTTGTTGATTCATTTTTGAAAGAAGCCACCAGAATATGGTCGTCTATCAAGTTTGCCGTTTCTGGCATGCACGCCTATTTGTATCTGTTGACTAATTTAAATGATTAAAGTTTAATGGCATTAGTATAAAAGTTCCTGCTGCGTTAGTTTTGCAATGTTTTATGAAATCATTTGAACAATTGCGCATAGTTTTCTTTGGTACGCCTGATTTTGCTGTGGCCTCGCTGAATGCACTGGTGGAAGCCGGAGCAAATGTAGTAGCAGTGGTTACCGCGCCTGATAAGCCTGCGGGCAGGGGCATGCAGCTACAGCAATCGGCAGTGAAGCAATATGCGCTGGCCCATGAGCTGCCGGTATTGCAGCCTGAAAAGTTAAAGAATCCTGAATTTCTTAGTGCGCTGGCTGCATTAAAGCCAGATCTGCAGGTAGTCGTGGCATTCCGTATGCTGCCGGAAGCTGTCTGGAACATGCCACCCATGGGCACTATAAATGTGCATGCATCACTACTGCCACAATACCGGGGGGCGGCACCGATTAACTGGGCCATTATAAACGGCGAAAGGGAAACAGGGGTGAGTACTTTTAAATTGCAACATGCCATAGATACCGGTAATATCCTGTTACAGCAGCCAATAGCCATTGATGCTACAGATGATGCAGGAACTGTTCATGACAAGCTGATGAATGCAGGTGCTGCATTATTAGTCAAAACAGTGCGGGGATTAGCAGAAGGTACACTGCAAGAGATGCCACAACCTGAAAATGCCAGCGAACTTAAACATGCGCCTAAAATCTTTAAAGAAGATACCCGTATAGACTGGCATAAATCTGTTGAGAGCATTTATAACCTGGTGCGCGGATTAAGTCCTTACCCCAGTGCATTTACCATGCTGGAAGGAAAGACACTGAAAATATATAAAACGCATTATATACAGGAACAGCACGGTAAAGACACTGGTAGCTACGATACCGATGGCAAGACCTGCTTGCGTTTTGCCGCTGCTGATGGCTGGCTGTATATAGACGAGTTGCAGCAGGAGGGCAAAAAACGCATGGAGGTAACTGCTTTTCTGAGAGGGTTTAGAGGTAATTAGTAACATATATTTGTCAGTTTATAGCTTACCTATAGCTTGCTGATAATTTATCTGCGCTAGCAAATAATTGTAAGTTGCACTAACATAGTTTTGTTCTGCAGCTGATAGAGAACGTTCTGTTTCGAGTAGATCTGAATATCTGAAGTCACCGATATTGTATTGTGCTCTCTGCGTTTCATAAATGGTATTTGAAAGATCATAGTTATTCTTTGTTGTGGCAACATTGAGGCGGGCATTGGCTAATTCTGTTTTGGCTTTTGATATTTCATTGCCTACATCTGCTATTTTTTGTTTTAACGATAGGTCTGTTTGTTCCATGCGCAGCTTGTATTCTTTTATATTGTTGTGGTTTTTGATATTGCCGGTAATGGGCACTGAAAATGTAGCTGCTATATAGCTAAAGGGTGCCCACCATTTCGTATCATTATAATTAAACTGGTCGCTAAGGAATTGCTGAGAGTAATTTGCAGAAAGAGTTAAAGTAGGTAGGGCATATTGTTTTGCCCTTTGTAATTGCAATGCATCTGCTGCAAACTGAAGTTTCAATTGTTTTACTTCAGTTCTGTCTGATGCATTTCCTTCACTGAGTAATGTATCCTGCGCATTTAATGTGTCTGTCAAAACAAGGTTTGTTTCTTGTGGAATGTTGAGCTCGTACTTTAAGTCACTGTATGCAATGTTTTCGTTTTGCAATACAATAGCGGTTTGCACTTGTGCATTATTATAATCCAGCTGTGTATGCTTGTAATCATTCAGTAGCAACTCACCTGCATTGTATTTTGCTTCAGCAAGGGAGAAGTATTCTTTGTAGCGGCTTTCATCCTTTAGCGCTATGCTGTACTGCAGTTGCTTCAACAGCACATTCAGGTAGGCACGGCTAACCTTTGACTTAATTTCAATTTCACTTGCAACTGTCTTTTCTTTTTGCAACGCTATATTGTTGCCGGCTATTTTTATATCTGTTCCTATGCCCGGGCGATAAACAGGCTGCGTAAGGGAGATCCCCAAAATCGTTACATCTTTTGCGCCCAATGCCAGCATTTCTGGCTCGGTAAGTCCCCCAAAACCTGCGGGAATAAGCGTGGCCTGCAGTTGAGTATTATAGTGAATGTTGCCCGAAGCATTAATGTCAGGTAGCCATTCTTTCTTACTTCGTGTTTGGTTGTTTGATGCCAACGCTGCATTGTACCTTTTGGCTTGTATATCGTACCTGTTTTTCAGGGCAATATTCATTGCGTCCTGACGGCTGATGGATAATGTACTTTGCGCGAAAGCTGGCGTAGCTATGGAAAGAAAGGCTATTGCAAATATGTTTTTCATTGTTTTGATGTCTTAATAGTGAATTAATGCATTTCGAGTGCAGACGCAGTATGCGCCTGGTTTTTGTTATAGCGGATGAGTAATACTATAGGTACACAGAGCAGCAGCACAAATGCAACAAAAAGAAATCCATGGTTATAGCTGACAAGTAATTCCTGTTTGGTAAGAATAGTATCCATCATCTGTGCTGAGGCAGCTTTAGCCTGGTCGGCATCATAGCCTGATGATATAAATGTTTGAGAAAGCATGGACATCCTGTCATTACTGATTTCATTATAGTCGCTGATGTTGGATATCATGTTGGCCCGTACAAAAGCATTTTCATAGTTAATATAGATGTTCATAATGGCCACCCCGATAGCACCACCCATTTGCCGCAGCATGTTTGACAGGCCAACAGCTTGTGCCAGATCTTTACCTGTAAGCCCTGCCACAGCCAGGTCCATAACAGGCATTATCAGCATTACAGTACCAATGCCGCGAATAATGAATGGCCAAAAGAAGTTTTGGCTGCCTGAGTCTGGTGAAGACCGCGAAAGCAGGAAGAGGAAGATGGTTGTCATTCCAAGGCCTATTAAGATGACTATCTTCGGATGGACGCCGGACTCCAGCGATTTCTTTGCGATAATCATACCCACCATGGCAACCAGGGTACCAGGTATCATGAAGGCACCTGTTTGTGTGGCGGTCCAGCCAAGGGATACCTGTGCAAACAAAGGAAAGATGAACAGGGTAGCAAGGTTAATGATGCCTGCTATGAGGTTCATAAGATTTCCCATGGCCAGGTTGAAGCTTTTATATAATCTCAGGTTAACAGCAGGATAGTCGATACTGAACTCACGAATAACAAAAGCCGTAAGAGCAATAATGGAAAGGATGAATAGCCTGCTTATTACTGCGCTATGAAACCAATCTTTTGCAGTACCCTCTTCCAGCACATATTGAAGAGCGCCAACGCCTATGATAAGAAAGAGAATGCCCCACCAATCTATTCTGGGCCTTTCTGCTCCTTCCAGGTCTGTTACATGGCGCCATGAGAGCGTAGCTGCAAGCGCGCCGATAGGTACATTAAGAAAGAATATCCAATGCCATGAAAAATTGTCTGTTATATAACCACCCAATATGGGACCAAACGATGGGCCTATGATAACACCAAGCCCAAAAATGGTAAGCCCTGTCATTCGTTTTTCCGGCGGATAGGCGTCCATGATAATACTCTGCGCAGTAGAGAGCAAACCTCCGCCACCAAGGCCCTGTACAAAGCGCCACAACACCAGTATCCAAAGATTGGAAGACATGCCGCACATAAAGGACGCGAATGTGAACAAGGCAACAGAAGCAGTGAAATATATCTTTCTGCCAAAGAGATTTGACAGCATGCCTGAAAGCGGAATGACAATCATATTGGCGATGCTATAGGCGGTTATGACCCAGGCGATTTCTGTAGTGGTAGCGCCTATATTGCCACTTATTTCACGCAGCGATACATTTACTACAGTGGTGTCTATAAGTTCCAATATAGCGCAGGATATAGCAGTCGCTACAAGGATGGCCTTAGCGCCACCCGTAGGATATTTAATAGTAGCTGTAGCTGACATGGTTATTTGGTTTTAACTTTTACATATACACTTAAGCCAGGAAACAGAACGGTCGGTTTATTTTTGTATTCAAAAAAAGAATCAATGTCTATACGTAAAGGAAACCGTTGTGTGATTTTGATAAAATTGCCGGTAGAGTTGTCTGGAGGCAGTAGTGAAAACTTTGCACCTGTAGCACCAAGAAAGGAGCTCACCTTACCTTTTATTTTCATGCCTGGGTAAGCATCTACACTTATTTCACAATCCTGGCCAGGTTGCAATTTGTCAAGCTGTGTTTCTTTGAAGTTTGCAGTTACCCATAGATGCCTGTTATCTATCAGCGCACAAAGTGTTTGCCCTGCAGATATGTATTGGCCAGCCTGTACGCCGCGTTTAGTAACAGTACCGCTAAAAGGTGCTGTGACATAAGCATGGTCAAGGTCCTGTTGTGCGGCGGTAAGTTCTGCAGCTCTTTGTTGCACCAATGCCTGTGCTGCGGATACCTGGTGGCGTTCAGCCTGTGCCGTTGTAATTAATCCCTGTGATGTGCTGGCTGATGATTGCATCTGGTTCTTGGCCTTCGTATAATCTGCTGTAGCAACTGCCAGTTTGTTGTGCAGATCGTCGTATTGTACGCGCGTAATGGCATTCAACCCCAGCAATTGCTGTGCGCGGTTCATATCAGCCTGTGCCTTATCCAGGTTGGCCTTTGCAGCTACAATGTTCTGCTGTTGTGCTTTTGCTGCTTCATCTGATGCCTTTGCATTTTCAACACTGGCCAGCGATTTGAAATCTGATATATTCACATTGGCCATTGCATTGTCAAGTGCAGCCTGTGCTTCCTGCACCTTTGCTTTTAGCATCGTGGTATTTAATATGATGAGGGTGTCACCAGCATGCACTTGCTGATTGTCCTTAAAGCGTATGTCAGAAACGTAGGCGGTAACTGAAGAGCGTATAGACTCAATATTGCCATCTAGTTGGGCATTGTCAGTTGTTTCGTAGACAGCATTCTTCATCCAGAAGTAGGCACTTATGCCTGCTATACCAACTGCAGCGGTGGCCACAATGGCTATGATTGTCTTTTTTTTGTTCGTAGTCATGATTTAGATATTTAAAACCGACCGTTCGGTTTATTTTATAATAAAATTTTAAGCTTTTAATAAATTGTATATACCATTAAATAATTGCATCAATTCAGATTTGTAAGCGACAAAGTTTTCCATCCCTTCCGTGAGCAAAAGCCTGATACCGAAACCATCACTCATATAGATAAACATTTTAGCCACCTGCTCATCCGACATGGTTGTCTTTATTTCTTTATTCTTCTTTGCAATCTTTATTATTTTCTTCCAGCCGTTGAGTTCCTTCATGTCGTGATCCAACATCTTTTCTTTAAAAGAGGGCAACATTTTCGGCGCATCAAAAAGCAGGAAATAATGGTTGGCACTAAAAGCGACCTTACCCTCATTATCCACTATTCTTGCAGAGTTCACCTTATTCTCGATGTCATTCAAATAATCCTTAAAAAAAGCTGCAAGAGAATCATGATTGTAACTGTCAAAACTCGCATCCATAAAGTCAGCATAGAAATACTCGATCACTTCTTCGAACACCTGTTCCTTACTGTTAAAGTAATGATAGAAGGCCCCCTTTGAAAGTTTTGTATGTTCTACAATCTCTTTCATCGTTACTTCTTTAAAGTTCTTCTGCAGGAAAAGCTTTAGTGAAGTTCTAAGTATATGTTCTCTAGTATCGTTCAAAACCGACCGTTTGGTATGCAAAAATACAAATTATTTTATATCCACCAACTTTTTCGATAAAAAATTAAAACATTAATAACGACCAGATGTCAAATGAAAGTTGCGGGATTGCTAAACAGATATAACAAAAAAATATGAAACAAAAAACTATTTAGCAATTTTTTTATACAGCTTTTATCCTCAGAAATGCATATTGAGCTTCGGTTTGAATGGATTTGTTATAGAATGTTTTAAGTGTTGGAATGTACGGTTACTTTGATGAGTTAATAATTGGTTGAAAATGAAAAAAGAAAGTGATAACTCAATTTTTAAGCTAAACAGTTTTTCTCGGCCTTTTTAATATCTGAAGTAAAGCATCCTAAGCTAATTAATATGGCAGATTATTATTCCAAGATGAGTTTTCCACAAAAAATGCTAATTCGGAAGCTGCTAAAAAAGCGCTTTTATGCCCCAAAACAAGTTTTTTAACTCATAAAAATCCATACCATGTATTTTGTTTAAAACCCGCTGAATCAAGGGTTTCCTGATGTATTCTGTTATAACTTGCAGTACATATAAAGGAGAAAAATAAAGATGAAACACGCTG
>JBQCEX010000265.1:0-3192 GCA_051959855.1 Flavipsychrobacter sp.
AGTCTTATCCTCGCGTTTTCTTCACCCGCCGCTTAATACGCGATGGCTCCGAATACATTGGCCCTTTTACAGGTCTTGGAAGGGTGCGTGAGCTGTTAGACCTGGTAAAACAAAATATCCCGTTGCGCACTTGCAATCTTAATCTTTCACCAGGCAATATCGCAAGAGGCAAGTACAAGGTATGCCTTGAGTATCACCTGGGTAATTGTAAGGGGCCGTGTGAAGGGCTGCAGACGGAAGCAGATTATGCGCAGAACCTGCAGCAGGTGCGTCATATACTGAAGGGCAATACAGGCGAGGTAATTAAATTTTTGAAGTCTGAGATGTCGCGCCTGGCAGATGCTTTGGAGTTTGAGAAGGCAGAGATAATGAGGCAGAAAATAGAATCACTGCAGTATTATCAAAGCAAGTCAATAGTAGTAAATCCGCGCCTGGGCAATGTAGACGTAGCCAGCATCATAAGCGATGAGAAAAATGCATTCGTTAACTACATGCTGGTAAGTGCAGGTAATATAGTGTACACTAAAACCATTGTAATAGAAAAAAAGCTGGAAGAGCAGGATAGCGATATACTCTCTCTTGCATTAGACCAATTGCGCGAAACTTTTCACAGCAATGCGCATGAAGTTATAGTCCCGATAGCAATAGATGTCACTGACCCAACGGTGCAAGTTACAGTGCCTAAGGCAGGTGATAAAAAGAACTTGCTGGACCTGAGTTATAAAAATGCATCACTTTTCCGCGACGACTTTAATAAGAAAGGAACATTATTGTTGAAAGCTTCATCACAGGAGCTGGATATGGAAGTTCTTGAGGAGCTACAGGAAGCACTGCAGCTACGAGAGATGCCTGTACATATAGAGTGCTTTGATAACTCTAACTTCCAGGGGGCCTACCCGGTGGCTGCTATGGTATGTTTCCGCAATGGGGCGCCTTCAAAAAAAGATTACAGGCATTATCATATAAAAACAGTACAGGGCATTAATGACTTCGCTTCTATGTCTGAGGTCGTTTATCGCCGCTATAAACGACTTACTGAAGAAGGAAAGACTTTGCCACAACTGGTAATAATCGACGGCGGTAAAGGTCAGTTGGGTGCTGCATTGGAAAGCATTGAAAAGCTGGGGCTCACTGGTCGCATGGCTATTGTAGGTCTCGCCAAAAGAGAAGAATCAATCTTCTTCCCCGGCGATAGTGAACCATTGCAATTGCCTTTTGATAGTCCTGCACACTTATTGATACGCCGTATAAGGGATGAGGTACACCGCTTTGGTATTACTTTTCACAGGCAGATCCGCAGCAAGGGCACCTTTAAAAACAAGCTGGAGGAAATACCGGGCATTGGCCAGAAAACAGCAACGGACTTATTGCGTATGTTTCGCTCTGTAAAAAATATTAGTACACTTACCGAGCGTGAGCTTACAAAATGCATAGGTATGGCCAAGGCCCGCATTGTATACGCCTACTTTCATCCTGAAGAAGAAACAAATGAGGAAATAATAGAATAGATTTACTCTTATGGTCATTTTGTGTCATTGCTATCATTCTATCAACTTATCCACTAATTTCGCCGAATGCAAAAAATACTTGTAGCCAATCGTGGTGAGATTGCAATGCGTGTAATGCGCACAGCAAAGGAAATGGGTATAAAAACAGTAGCCGTATTTTCCGAAGCTGACAGGAATATGCCGTTCGTTCGCTATGCTGATGAAGCGGTATGTATAGGCCCTGCACCATCTGCACAGTCTTATCTGCGTGCTGATAAAATAATTGAAGTAGCAAAACAAACAGGAGCTGATGCCATACATCCCGGCTATGGCTTCCTCAGTGAAAATGCTTCTTTTTCACAGGCTGTATCTGATGCAGGTCTCATATTCATTGGTCCCTCTGCCCATTCCATAGAAGTAATGGGTAGCAAGATTGCGGCAAAGCAAGCCGCAAAGAAATTTGGTGTGCCAATGGTACCGGGCACTGAAGATCCTATTAAGGATCTGGCGGAGGCAAAAGCGATTGGTGATAAAATCGGCTATCCTATTCTTATCAAGGCATCCGCAGGCGGTGGTGGTAAGGGTATGCGCGTAGTGAACAAAACGGAAGAGCTGGAGGAGCAGCTCCGCACTGCAAAAAGCGAGGCGCTTAGCGCATTCGGTAATGATGATGTATTTATAGAAAAATATGTTGGTGCACCTCGCCATATAGAAATTCAGTTGGTGGGCGATCAGCATGGCAACTATGCTTACCTCTTCGAGCGTGAATGTTCAATACAGCGCAGGCACCAGAAACTGGTAGAAGAAGCACCGTCAAGCTGCCTTACGCCTGATATCAGGAAGACAATGGGTGAGTGTGCAGTTGCTGTAGCTCGTGCCAGCAATTATTATGGTGCAGGCACAGTTGAATTCCTGGTAGATGAAAACCTGAATTTCTATTTCCTTGAAATGAATACCCGTTTGCAGGTAGAGCATTGCGTTACGGAAATGATAACAGGTATCGACCTGGTGAAGGAACAGATAAATATTGCACGAGGTAATAAACTATCATTTACACAGGATGATTTGAAGATCAAAGGCCACGCTATAGAGCTGCGTGTATGTGCAGAAGATCCTATGAATAACTTTTTGCCTGATACCGGTAAGCTTACTATGTATCAGGTGCCTAAAGGTCCCGGTATACGTGTAGATGATGGTTTTGAAGAAGGCCAGGAGATCCCTGTGTTTTACGATTCTATGATTGCCAAGCTGGTCGCTTATGCTGATACGCGTGAGGATGCTATTCAGCGCTTATGCAGGGCCATAGACGAGTATTATGTTATGGGCATCGAAACAACCTTAGGTTTTGGTAGATGGGCTGTGCAAACAGACCCGTTCCGTAGTGGTAAATTTGATACTAAATTCATCGAACACTATTTTAAGCCCGAATACCTGCAGCAAAAAGACGAGTTAGCTGAAGAGGTTGCTGCTTTGCTTACTGCATCAGTATGGGAGCAATATAAAAAGCCCGAAACCGCCACAGTTGCCACAAATAGCAGTAATTCTAATTGGAAGCTAAAGCGTAGATAAGAAAATCGTTTTTATATAGGTAATTAATAAAGAGCGTCTTAAGATGCTCTTTCTTGTTTTTAACACTTCTTAACAGGCAATGGTAAGAAAATTGAAGAAGTTATGATGTAAATATATTTAGTAACAAAAACTATAT
>JBQCEX010000266.1:0-8362 GCA_051959855.1 Flavipsychrobacter sp.
GCCATCATTGCCTACAATAGGATCAGCATGTTCCAGCTCATTTTCTGCCTTAAAAGTAGCATGGCTCTTTTGAGTGACGTTCAGCTGATCATCCATCCATTTAGCTTCTATGGTCATTTCATGGCCTTTTACCTTGGTGCTGTATACTACTATGTTCTTTTTATCGTCGGAAACAGCTGCGGAGAAGTAATTCTTATGCGCGCCGAAAAGGCCTGTTCTTGCATTATCTAATACTATCGGCCCCTTTTTAAGGCGGCCAGCACCATCCAACAAAGCTGCGTATTGAGTTATCTTTGTACCATCAACGCCCTGATATAATGCTATGATCTGATTTTGATAAGCGATAAAGCGTGTATCGTAAATTTTAGCCGGAAAGAAATCGAGCACTACTGTCGCAACCAGCTCCATAGAATCATTATATGCATCCAGGTATTGGCCTTCTGCAGAGCCGCGATATGCATAAATTCTACCATCGATTTTTCCCACTACATAGTAATTACCACCACGAAAATCGAACTTCTGATACGGAGAATATAAAACGTCCTGTGCAAACAGTGCCGAAAATGACATAACTGTGCAGACAAGAGTGGCTAATAACCGCAATTTTTTCATAGGTCAAATTTAGCGGAGAGAAACTAAACCATCTAATAATATTATGATAAAAAACGCTTCTTTACAGAAGGAGATGGTACCATACAGGCATCGCGTTTGCCAAACCATTTATAACGGTTCCGCGCTATGACGTCATATATTGAATTGCGGAAAAAACGCGGCAATGCATAGCCAGCCAATAACAATGACCAAAAACCACCCAGCAAGCGAATAATATGCAAAACAGCATCGCTCTTTTCATAGATAATACCTTTATGAAAGAGAATAACACTTTCGGGCAAGGCATCATTTTTCGCGAAGCCTATCAGCAGTTCCTTTGCCTTATCAGACTGAAGTGCTGCAAATAGAAATTGTTCTTTTTTATCGTGCCTGATAATAAAATTAACGGTGCCGTTACAAAAGTTGCACACGCCATCGAAGAATACAATTGGCCGTTCTGCAAGCGGAGTACTCATATTGGTTTTCGCCTCAGCGGATTAGGTCTGCCCATAACAGGCGGCTGGATATTGGCCGGGGTTTGTTTTTTAACAGTATCGATATGCCCTGTCCGGGCAGCAACTATAGAATCAGCTTTGGCTTTTACCTCAATAGCTATGCGATGGTCGAGATCTTCCATAGCCTGCCTGTTTATTTCGTCCATACGGGCACCTACAAGTGAATCTGCCTGAGCATGTATCTGGCTGGCTGTGAGATTTTTTTGCTTTGTATCGGTGCAGGAGGCAAACATAGCAGCAAATAGTAAAATCCAAACTGTTTTCTTCATACCAATTGTTCTATTGAGGCGCAAATTTACCATAAAGCAACTTTTATATCATGATTTATTAACGATTGAATAGAAACTTTAACAGGTTATTTTTTAATATTTATTGTGAGTAATATTATAATACCATTAAAAAAGAGGAAATTTACAGTAGAAGATATGGCAGTGAAACCTGAACGGCTGGTAATATTAATTGTTTTACTACTTATAAGCTCCCTACGCTCATTTGCCCAGGTACATAGCGTAAA
This sequence comes from Flavipsychrobacter sp., assembly GCA_051959855.1. Classification (GTDB taxonomy): domain Bacteria; phylum Bacteroidota; class Bacteroidia; order Chitinophagales; family Chitinophagaceae; genus SZAS-30. Next base: position 1,621 of record JBQCEX010000266.1, read on the forward strand.
TGACACCATACGCCTGGGTGCTGTAGTAGAAAACGGAGATACTATACCGATGGTTTTTCTGCCAGATGTAATAAAGATCGGGCAAATAGACCCAAGATATGCAGCGCAGAGAAAGAAATTTGAAGAGCTGCGGTATAATGTATATAAAGTTTATCCTTACGCCGTTATAGCAGCTGATATACTTCGCGACGTAGATGCAAATATGGCGAAACTGCCAGATAAAAAATCCAGAAAGGCATACCTGAAAGGAATAGAAAAACAACTGAACGGCCGTTTTAAAGGAGAGCTGGAAGATCTGACCATAACCCAGGGACAAATACTGGTAAAGCTTATAGACCGGCAAACCGGGCAAAACTGCTTTCATATTATAAAGGAACTGAAAGGCGGGTTTAATGCATTCATCTGGCAATCGGTAGCCCTGATATTCAGCAATAACCTGAAGCGTGAATATGACCCTTATGACCGGGATAAGGACATAGAAACAATAGTGCAGGAAATAGAAGCCTATAATGCACACAAGTATCAGCTGCAGGTGCAGCAATTAAGAGCAAGGGCTAACTAAGAATTACACAATCACATTTCCCGATGTCTTCATCATTAAAATACTAAATACAGTATAAGCTAATCAGTTAATTTTGCGACCATGAAATTGCATATACTGGCGATGGCCGCACACCCTGACGACATAGAACTAAGCTGTGCCGGCATACTGATAAAGCATGCACGCAAAGGACAACTGGTAGGCATAGTAGACCTGACGCAGGGAGAGCTGGGCACAAGAGGCACCGCTGAACTAAGGCTGAAGGAAGCCCAGGATGCGGCCAAGGCAATGGGCGTAGCAGTGCGCGAAAATGCCGGCATGGCCGATGGTTTTTTCAGGAATGACCAGGAGCACCAGTTGAAGCTGGTACAATATATAAGGAAATACAGGCCCGAAATAGTGGTGGCTAATGCTTTAGAAGACAGACACCCGGACCATGGGAAAGGTGGCCGACTAATAGCAGACGCATGTTTCCTGGCAGGACTACGTAAAGTAAGCACCCAACTGGATGGCAAAGAACAGGAAGCCTGGAGACCTAAGCGTGTATTTCATATGATACAGGACAGACCCACTGAACCGAACTTTATAGTAGATACAACAGATTGCTTTGCGCAGAAAATGGAAGCCATACGATGCTATAAAAGCCAGTTTCATGATCCAAACTCAAACGAACCGATTACCTACATAGCCACCGAAGGATTTCTAAAAAATATAGAACACCGGGATGCAACCTGGGGAAAAAGGATAGGTGTACACTATGGAGAAGGCTTTGTGTGCGAAAACATTACCGGCCTATCAGATTTCGACCAGTTTTTGTTGCCTGAAATAGCTTAACAATTAATCAACAGCACCCATTTTCTTTTTCAGTTCCCTGACCAGCCAGAAGTAGCAGAAAGTAATAATGGCAACAGAAAATACCATAAGTGCCAGTGCGTAGTTGAGCGTAACCTGTATGTACCTGTTTTTCTGGTCCTGGCGCTCTTTTAAGCGGGCGGTTTCCTCGGTCAGCATCCTGGAAATACAATTCCGGACACTATCCATTTCCGCCTTACCTTTTAATAACTGCGCTCTTTTTTCATCAGGCGCTTCAGCAAAAAAGTCACTGCTTTGGAAAATCTGGCTAAAAAGCAAAAAACGCCCATTAATAAGCCCTTTCAGCCATAGGAGATTCTTCTGTTGCGTAGGATTATCTTTTGTAAGACTATCAACCAAGTGTAATGACAGATTAGTATTTTCGTAAGCACCGTAGTACGGCTGCAGAAATGAAGAATCCTGAGTGAGCAAATAACCACGTTGAGCAGATTCTGCATCCTTTAAATAAGACAGTGACTGCTCCAGATAAAGCTGTGTACGGATAGTTCGATTGACCCAGCGCTGGGACTCATTAAGGCCGTGTATCCTATTGTATATAAAAAAAATACAAGCCGATATGTTTATGATGTAAACCAGAAAAAGAATCTGTACATCTTTAAGATATGCTATGTTTTTTTTCATAGTCGAAGCGGGTGCAAAGTACAATTCTTAATGCCTTAAATGCAAGCCCCTGAAAAAGGGAAGCTGTACTTTGTCTAGTATTTTGATATAGTTTAACTAAAAGATAATTAAATAATAATATTTGTTTCTTTGGGCTTATTGCGGGAAAAAAAGAGCGATATTTGTGACCTGATTAAAGCCTGAAAATAAGCGTTTCAGCTTGTTTTCATTAAGTTTTTAATTTTTTTCTAAAATATTTTGTCATTCAGCAAAAAAGAATGACCTTTGCAGTCCTAAAAAAATAATAAATCATGGCACGTGTTTGTCAGATAACTGGTAGAAAACCCGTAACTGGTCATAAAGTATCATTCTCTAACAAGAAAGCAAAGCGTCGTTTTTTGCCTAACCTGCAGACTAAACGTTTCTTTCTTGCTGAAGAAGACCGTTGGGTAACCTTGAAGCTAACTGCTGATTCTATACGTACTATCAATAAAAGAGGATTGATGAACGTGGTAAAAGAACTGCGTGAACAAGGTCAGACTATCTAATTTTAAAAAATTTATAAAGTAATAAACTTCTTAAGAAATGGCTAAAAAAGGAAACCGCGTTCAGGTAATATTGGAATGCACTGAGCATAAAAACAGCGGATTGCCCGGCACAAGTCGTTATATAACTACCAAGAACAAGAAGAACACTCCTGAACGTATAGAATTGAAGAAATACAATCCTATCATGAAGAAGGTAACTGTTCACAAAGAAATTAAATAATTTACTTAAAATATTTTTGAGTTATGGCAAAAGCAGCTAAAACCGCGATCAAGACTAAAGACCAGAAGGCGGCCGCAGAAGCAAAGAACTACACAAAAGTGATAAAGGCTGTACGCAGCCCTAAGTCAGGCGCTTATACTTTTAAAGAAGCTATGGTGCATAAAGACAAGATCAAAGACTTTTTAGCGGCTAAATAACGCAGCCCCTGTAGACTAAGACTTATAACCTTAGTACTTATAAACAATACTACCAAGCCTTCCTATCGGAAGGCTTTTTTATTTGATTTGATATTATGCTTATATTAGTATTATAATACCCTGTTTATGTCTGACAAACATGTTTTTCTCATTAAACCCAGCCTCTTTCACAGGAGTAAGCTACTTACCATTACACCTGAATATATAGCATACGGCGAAAGCAGCGACCAACCATCCGTCAAGTTTACCAAAGAGAATATGGATGCTTATCGTTTCGGAGGCTTTTATGGCAATGGTTTCCTAAACATGCACTATACTGTATATTTACGCAGCTTAGGTAATAAAACCCTAAAGATAAAAGAGTATCGTTTTTTACGCATCCGCACAAAGAAGTTCTTTGAAAAGTATCACACTATCTTACGCTTACTTTATAAGTACTATTTTATTCACCTTGCCAACTACTACATAGAGCTTTTTAATAATTCAATTGACTTTGAAATAAATGGCGCCATTTTCAGCGGACAGGGTGTGCAATTCAGCAAACGGAGTGAACTGATAAAATGGAATGAGCTGGAAAGCAGCAATCATAAAAGCTACTACGCCCTCTATGCCAAAAAGAACAATAATAACTATAAAGCATTTAGCTATATGGATGACTGGAATACAATGATAGTATTGGCCATAACCAGAGCTATATTGCACCACATAAAGAAACAGCAATTAGAACGAAATAATTAATACAAATGACACTAATAGCAATCTTAATTCCATGGCTGTCATTCTTTTTGCGCGGACGCATATTGCGTGGCATTTTATGCCTGATACTGCAAGTGACCCTGATAGGCTGGATACCCGCTGCTATATGGGCAGTGGCAGACCTGCAAAACAGAAGAGCTGAGCGAAGGACCAACCGCATGATACGAGCAATGCGCCACAGCTAAACATATAAAGACATACAATTTCATCTTAACCGAATAACTAATCAGAAGGAGCTGATTAGTTATTCGTATTTTTGCGTGCCCCGTTAATAAGCAAACATGGAATACGCCTTCAGGAACATAGAACAGAAGTGGAAGAAGTACTGGAATGAGCAACAAGTATATAAAGTAAGCAACTACAGCGAAAAGCCAAAGTGCTATGTGCTGGACATGTTTCCCTACCCCAGCGGCGCCGGCCTGCATGTAGGGCACCCGTTAGGATATATAGCCTCTGATATTTACGCGCGGTATAAAAGACTGCGTGGCTACAATGTACTGCACCCAATGGGCTACGATGCATTTGGCTTACCTGCAGAACAATATGCTGTAGAAACAGGGCAACATCCGGCAGTAACTACCGAAAAAAACATCGCGCGCTATCGCGAGCAGATGGATAATATAGGCTTCAGCTATGACTGGAGCCGTGAAGTGCGCACCAGTGATCCTAAATATTATAAATGGACACAATGGATATTCCTACAGCTGTTCCATAGCTGGTATGACAGGAAGCAGCAAAAAGCAAGACCTATAGCCGACCTGATACGTGCATTTGAAAAAGAAGGCAACAGCAATAACCCATGCCCTATAGATGATACTTTTTGCTTTGATGGTAAGGCCTGGAAAAACTACTCAGAACAAGAGAAACGCGATGCACTGATGAAATACAGGCTGGCTTACCTGAGCCATGCTGAAGTGTGGTGGTGCGAAGCACTGGGAACTGTACTGGCAAATGATGAAGTAGTGAACGGCGTATCGGAACGTGGCGGGCACCCAGTGGTACGTAAGAGAATGAGCCAATGGTTCCTGCGTATAACAGAATTTGCAGAAAGACTGCTGGATAGCCTGGAAAACCTGGAATGGACGGAAGCCATGAAGGAAATGCAGCGCAACTGGATAGGCAAAAGCAATGGTGCAGAAGTGCGTTTTGACCTATCAGGAAATTATGGCAAGCATGTAACAGTCTTCACTACCCGACCCGATACTATATTTGGCGTTGACTTTATAGTATTGGCTCCTGAGCATGAGCTGGTAAAAGAAATAACAACACAGGGGCAGGCAGAGGCTGTGGGTGCATACCTGGAATATGTGCAAAGCAGAAGCGAGCGCGAACGTATGGCCGAGGTAAAGCAGGTAACAGGCTGCTTTACCGGCTGCTACGGCATTCACCCACTGACCCATAATTCGGTGCCTATATGGATATCAGAATATGTGCTGGCGGGTTATGGTACCGGAGCTATAATGGGCGTACCGTCGGGCGACCAAAGAGACCATGCCTTTGCGAAGCATTTCAATATTCCAATCACGAACATATTTGGCCAGAACTATACAGGTGAAGAAGCATATGCCGAAAAAAGTGGTGTGCTGGACAATAGTGATTTTCTGAACGGCATAGAAATAAGCAAAGCAAGCGAAATAGCCATACGTGCTATAGTAGATGCCGGAGCAGGCAAACATAAAGTAAACTATAAGCTGCGCGATGCGGGCTTTAGCCGGCAGCGCTACTGGGGCGAGCCCTTCCCTATCATTTACATAGGCGATATACCCTACGCAATAGATGAGCCTGAACTGAATGCCTATCCGGAGTTGCAACAACTGCCGGTGGAACTGCCAAAGGTAGATAACTACAAAGCGGGACCTGAAGGGCAAGGACCGTTAGCTAATATTGAAGACTGGGTAAACACACCTGCGGGAAGAAGGGAAACCAATACAATGCCTGGCTATGCGGGCAGCAGCTGGTACTTCCTGCGCTATATGGACCCGCATAATGATGAGGAATTTGCAAGCCGGGCAGCTACCGACTACTGGCGACAAGTAGATGTATATGTAGGTGGTACAGAACATGCTGTAGGACACTTGCTATATAGTCGCATGTGGACAAAGGCGTTGCATGACCTTGGCCATATAACCTTCCAGGAGCCTTTCAGGAAACTGATCAACCAGGGGATGATACAGGGGAGTTCGCGCTTTGTATATCGTGTAAGAGGTACCAATAAGTTTGTATCATACGGCCTGAAGAATGAACATGAAACAGATAAGCTGCATGTGGATATCTCGCTGGTAAATGGATTAGAACTGGATACTGATGGATTTAAGAAATGGCGCCCTGAGTACGAGACCGCAGAATTTATCTTGGAAGACGGCAAATATGTTTGCGGAGCAGAGGTGGAAAAGATGAGCAAGAGCAAATATAATGTAGTAAACCCGGACGATATAATAAACCAGTACGGCGCTGATACCTTCCGCATGTATGAGATGTTCCTCGGCCCGCTGGATGTAAGTAAACCATGGGATACTAAAGGTATAGAAGGCGTACACCGCTTCCTGAAGAAATTGTGGCGTTTGTACTTTGACGAGCAAAAGGGATGGATAGTGAATGATGAGGCAGCTACTGAAGCAGAGCTGCGCATTATACATAAAACCATAAAGAAAACAGGTGAAGATATTGAGCGCTTCGCCTTTAATACTGCGGTGAGCCAATTCATGATATGTGTGAATGAGCTATCTGCACTGGACTGCCATAAACGAGATGTGCTGGAAGCGCTGGCTGTATTGATCTGTCCGTTTGCTCCGCATATGGCTGAAGAGCTGTGGCATGGCTTCGGGCATGAGAGCAGCGTGGTGGCAGCCATCTTCCCTAAATATGAAGACAAGTATGTAACCGAGAACACCAAGAAATATCCTGTAGCTGTGAATGGAAAAACCCGCGCAGAGATGGAGTTTCCGCTGGATGCTGAACAAGCAGCAGTAGAAAAAGAGGTGCTTGCTGACGAAACCATTAAGAAATG
>JBQCEX010000267.1:0-6556 GCA_051959855.1 Flavipsychrobacter sp.
AAAATCTGATGCTGGTGGGTTGCACTTCATTTGGCGCATGGGATGGAAAGACAGCCAATGGGTCTATGCTGCTTGGTCGCAATTTTGACTTTTGGGTGGGCGATAAGTTTGCTGAAAATAAGATTGTTGCTTTTTATCATCCTGAGCGCGGCTATAAGTTCGCCTTCGTCACCTGGGGTGGCTTCACAGGGGTTGTTTCAGGTATGAATGACAAAGGCTTAACGGTGACGATCAATGCTGCCCGTTCTGACATTCCCTGGGCTGGCGCCGCTACACCCGTATCGCTTGTTGCAAGAGAGATTTTACAATATGCGGGTAATATAAAAGAGGCGATTGCAATAGCACATACCAGAAAAATGTTCGTATCAGAAAGTTTTTTAGTGGGCAGCGCTGCCGATCATAAAGCGATATTAATTGAAAAGACGCCGGACACTTTGGCTGTATATGATGCAGCTTCCGACCATTTGCTATGTACCAATCATTATCAGAGTAGTCTTTTTCAGCACCAAAAATTAAATATAATACAAAAGGAAAATAGTGCGTCTGTTTATAGATATGAGCGTCTGCAGGAATTATTGCAACAGAATTATCCACTAACACCTGGCAAAATAGCAACCATACTGCGCGACAGACGGGGATTGCACAATGCCAATATTGGCGACGGCAACGAGAAGGCCGTAAATCAATTCATCGCGCACCACTCAGTCATTTTTCAGCCTGATAGCTTACGTATGTGGGTAAGTACACAACCCTGGCAGTTAGGCACTTATGTGTGCTACGACCTGCGAAAAGTTTTTGCTTTAAATGGCTTGCAGCATGATGTGGAAATAGCTGATACTGCTCTTAACATACCGCCTGATCCTTTCCTTCAAACACAGGAGTTCAAAGATTTTGAAATTTTCAGGAAAAATAAATTGGCCCTTCTGCAAAAGCAGCCTGTTGATACTGCCGCCACGGTGCATAGCAATCCCAATTTTTACGATGCATATAGAATAGCCGGCGATTATTGCAGGCAAAACAAATGGTATGCTGCGGCTATCAACTATTACCAGCAGGCTTTGCAGCATGAAGTGGCAACAATAAATGAGCGCAACTCAATAACCAAAAAAATTGCAGACTGTAAAAGGAAATTGAAATCCTGATCTTTATGCCTGTCAACACGGATAGCTACATATTATTTAAAGATCTGAAGGCATGCGTACTGATACCCACCTATAATAATGGTGGTACACTGGGCAATGTAATAGACAGTGTGCTTGAATATACCGACCAGGTAATAATAGTGAATGATGGCGCTACCGATAATACGAAGGAGATATTAAATTCCTACTCCAATATTCACGTCGTTAACAGTGAAAAGAATAAAGGGAAAGGCTTTGCATTAAGAACAGGCATCAAAGAGGCTGCAAGGCTGGGTTACCACTATGCCATAAGTATAGATAGCGATGGACAGCACTATGCCTATGATTTGCCAAAATTCCTTCAACAGGTAGCAGAAACGCCAAACGTACTAATAATAGGTGCACGCAATATGGATCAGGAAAACGTTCCTGGAAAAAGCAGTTTCGGCAATCGTTTTTCTAATTTCTGGTTCGGGCTGGAGACCGGTATTAAATTGCCGGATACACAATCAGGCTATCGATTATACCCGGTACAAAAGCTGGCTAAGAAAATATACTTCACCCGCAAATATGAATTTGAAATAGAAGTAATAGTCCGCGCAGCCTGGAGCGGTATTAAAGTAATGGGCATTCCCGTATCAGTTTACTACCCGCCGGCTAATGAACGCATTTCTCATTTCAGGCCATTTAAAGATTTTACACGCATCAGCATTCTTAATACATTTCTTGTCCTTATCACCTTTCTCTGGATAAAGCCACGTGACTTTATAAGAGGGCTATTTAAAAAAGAAGCCTGGCAACGCGTATGGCAAAGTCTTTTTGTAAACCCACAGGAAAGTAACCATCGCAAGGCTGCCTCTATTGGCTTTGGCCTTTTTATGGGCATAGTACCGGTGTGGGGCTTTCAGTTAGCTATAGGTATACCTTTAGCCTTACTGCTTCGGCTAAATAAAGCACTATTTCTCATCGCGGCTAATATCAGTATTTTTCCTTTTACAGCTTTTGTATTGTTGGCAAGTGTAGTGACAGGCAATTGGTTATTAGGCATACACACTATTTTACCTAACTGGCACCAGTTGACGCTAAATGATGTAAAACATGCTGGGGTTGCATTTTTTCTTGGTGGCACCGTACTGGCTACAGCCACCGCCGTACTGGGTTATACGCTTACATTGGGGATTCTTTTTTTAACAAGACGCAAACAGGTTGACCCACAATTGGATTAGCATAGCAGTAAACTTTTTATTTTTTTCACAGTCTTATATGAAAATCATTTATGAAAAGGATAGTTATCGCTATACTGCTGTTAGCAGGAATTAACGGCGCTGCATATGCACAAGATCAGGAACAAGCGGCTGCACCGCAAATGGGTATGCGACAGATGAAGTCCCCTGAACAACGGGCGCAAATGCTTACAGATCGCCTGGACAAAAAGTTGAATCTTTCTGATGACCAAAAGAAATCAGTTTATGACATTAATCTCAACACCGCACAGAAAATGAATGATGCTATGCAAAATCACGATAGGGGAGCCATGCGTTCAATCAAGCAGGAGCGTGATGATGCAATGCAAAAAGTGCTGACAGCCGATCAGTATAAGCAATACCAGGAAATGGAAACCGCAATGATGCAAAAAAGAATGCAGAGCAGACAAAGCAGAATGAATAGTGACAATTCGAATAATTAGTATTAACCTTCATAGGTACTGTTTATTGCGCCGCATATTCATGCGGCGCTTTTTACGTCACATTCTTTATATTTGAGATAATAACCGGGACAAGAAAATATGAAAAAGGTAATTCTGTTTTGTAGCGCAATGTTATTATTTGAAGGCAGTTCTTTCGCACAAACGAAACATGTACAGAAAACAGTTAGTTCACATGTACTTTCCGCAGAGCAATTAGCAACCGAAAGGACTGAGAAAGATACGAAGTTATATGGGTTTACACCTGAGCAAAGGAAAAAAGCCTATGTCGTTAATTTGGAAATTAGTCGTCAGCTGGTAGCAGCTAAAGATCAAATGAACGACAAAAATTTGCTTAGAATTACAGAGCGTGAAAGATTTGAAAAATACAGGACGTTTTTCAGTGGCGATCAGATGCGGAAACTCATTGAGGAACGTGATAAGATAATGAAAGAATTAGAATAGATTCATTGCAAAGATTGGTTTCTCATACGGTTCCTCATTACGCTCAGCAGCCACAGGGCTATGCCGAATGAAAGAAGGACAATAAGGTAGCCCACTACATCTTTCAGTCCGCCGTCTCTTAATATAATTTCATTTACAGCTGCCAGGCTCCAGTGCAACGGAGATATGTTTGCCAATCGCTGCATGTTGAGTGGTAATATTTCTACCGGTATCCATATACCGCCTATTGCAGATAGTATCACTATCGCTATAGAACCAAATGGCAGCGCCTGATTGGAGCTTTTAAAAAAGCTGCCAATAAAAGTGCCGAATGATGTTGCAGCAAATGAGATACAGATGGCTACTATTAATAATACCCATGGGTGCAAACCCAAAGTAAGAGAAGGTAGCCCTATCAAAGGCATTAGCCATATACCCAGGCACACCATAACTACAAACTGCATGGTACATACAAGTGTATAAAAAATAATTCTACCCAGCGCCAGGGACATTTGCGTATTGGGTATCAGGCACAACCGCAACGCACTTCCTTCTTCTCTTTCTCTTAGTATATGGCTTGCCAGCGGCACCACAATAAAGAACATACCAAATATAGCCCAGGCAGGTACATTATGCTGTACGGAATTAATATGTAAAACCTCTTTGCTATTATCATTCACCGCTTCTTCCCTTACGCCTAGGCCAGTAAAGACCTTTTTCAGATCGTTTATATTGCCCTGTGCCGTGTCACCATTATTATTTGCTTTACCTAACGCAGATAATCGTTTTATCAGCATATTACTGCTTGCATAGCTAATATATTTATCCAGTCCTGAATGTATCATTGCCCTGAAAGTAGGCTGTGTCACGGGATCAAAGTATATTTTTACAAACATACTGTCACGTGTATTGCGTACGGGCAGGGTAGTGCCTATACCCATCTTCTCACTTATATCATTGGCTATTATATTATTTAGGTTTACTATCTCGGCAGTTGCGCCTTTAGGTATTATAATGCCTATTTTATATTCACCTTTTAGTAGCAATGCTTTTAGATTGACATCATCTAGCAATTTGCCACTAGCGCTATCAATTACATTAAAATGCTGGCTCTGCTTTAGTCCGTTAATTATATCATTAGAAAGTGTACCGTGGTCATTATCCGATACCAGCAGATCAAACTTCAGATCTTCATAATTTCTAAAGGGCGCATCTTGCACCAATGCCATCACCACTATCAGCACGGCTGGCATTAACAGCAGCAGCAGCATGCCCGAAATGTCTCTTCGTAGCAATATCCATTCTTTCTTTATTGTTGCTGCTATTTTCTTCATCTTAGTCCCTTAGTACCTTACCGGTGTAATGTAGAAATACGTCTTCCAGGCTTTTACAGCTATCTGTTTGTTTTATCAGCTCATCGGTTTTTCCTGCGGTTACTAACTTTCCTTCATCTATTATTATCACTTCATCGCATACCTTTTGTGCTTCCTCAAGCAGGTGAGAGGTGTAAAGCACCGTTTTACCCTGTTGCTTATATTTAATGATAAAGTCAATGATCATTGCCCGTGAATGTATATCTACTCCCGCAGTAGGTTCATCCAGTATCAGCAATTCCGGGTCGTGCAGCAGGCTGGCTATTATATTAGCCCTGCGTTTCATACCGCCACTATAATGAATAATGCGTTTGTCTGCATGTTTCTCCAACCCAAACTGTTCCAGATAGTTATTGATGCGCTCCTTTAATACTTTATTAGACAATCCATACATGTTACCCAGGTAATTCAGATTTTCCCTTGCGGTAAGGTGGGGGAACAATGCAATTTGTTGCGGCACAACACCTATCATGCTTCTCACTGCCTGCGTATTCCTCACTGCATCCTTGCCCAGCAGCTGTACAGTTCCGCTATCCGGCAGTATCAGCCCGCACATTATATTTATAGACGTTGTCTTCCCGGCTCCGTTAGGCCCCAGGAAACCTGTAATACAGTTATGCTTAACCTCCAGAGATAATCCATCCACCGCAGGACTAATTGCGCCTTTATATTGTTTATAAAGATTTTTTATTTTTATAGCATGCAGCATTGCGCCCTTGTATTATTCTGTATAGCCTAAATTCTTCACAAGTGATGCAGGCAGTTTCGGTAGATCTTTCCTTGGTAATAAATAAGAAGTAAGTTCTGCCAGCTCCTTAAATATATAATGGCTATCCGCCGCCGATCTCAGGTAATCTGCGCCACTGCTGCCTCCGGTGCCTACGCGTTTGCCTATGGTGCGCTGTACCATATGTATATGCCTGTGTCGCCACATAGAGAGTAATTCATCTACCTCCAGTAATGTGCTCAGCAGCTCGTAAGGCAGGTGCAGCAACGGATAGTCACGGTATAACATAATAAACAATGCGTTCCTGTTTGCATCCTGGCTGAATTTTCTCCCTTCCGGATACTCGGCATCATTTAAAAACAGCATGTCAAAGGTCTTTATATTCTGCTTTTCACCTTCCTGCAGGCTGTTTACATAAGCATCTCTATAGCGTGCCCAGAAGTCGCCATTATCTTCGTCTTCATTCCAGTAGTCATTATTCTTCACAAATGGCATGCGCTCCAGCCAGCTGTTTATCAGCACTATCAGCGATTTTTCTTCCTCCGCTTTTTTAATGATGGCCACATCCTCGGGTTTCAACTGACTCAGGTAGTAACCTTTACCAAATCGCTGTTCATAACCCAGTCCCAATGAAGCCTCAATGATCTTAAACTGTATGCTTTGGAATCCCGATGCTGGCTTCAGCAGGTCTCTGAAATCTAGGAAATCCAGCGGGGTCATCGTTTCCAGTACCGACATCTGGCTCACTGCTATATTCAGTATAGCACATATTCTCTTTAGCCTATGTACACTATTATATATATCAGGTGCATTATTGTGTATGTTCGGTTGCTTGAAGATTTCTCTTACTATGTTCAACTCATGTATTATTTGCTTAAACCACAGCTCATAGGTCTGGTGAATGATGATAAACAGCATTTCATCGTCGGCACGTATGCCTTCTTTGCTGCTTTCGGGTTGCTGCGCATTCAGTATTTTATTTAGCTGCAGGTATTCACTGTAATATACAGGGGGTCTTTCTTTCTTTTCCATCGCGGAAAGTTAATAAAATGTTCTTCACGCTGGAAATCTATTTGATTTTACTTAATCTAATGGGACATGCATTTACTTGATAAAATATAACTAATCACTAGCGTCAATACCTGATTAATATCATCATTTGTATGGGGCAACGTCATTGCTTTCAGAGTACTGTAAAGCGAGTTTT
>JBQCEX010000268.1:0-2368 GCA_051959855.1 Flavipsychrobacter sp.
GGACATAATGGAAATGAAGAAGTTTATGAAGGACAAGGAATAATGCTGTATTTTAGTAGAGTAACTTTTTAAACAGTTCTCATGCGTTATCTCATCCTATCTGCGGGCATATCATTATTCAGTTTGCAGGCGCAGGCACAGACCGGTGCAACAAAAAATAATGAGCCGGTGCCCTATAATAGCCGCTGCTCGCAGCGTATAAAATATTGCGATGACTGCGGGGAAAAGAAGGCAAGCTGGAAGAACGAAAAGAAACTGACACAGTACTTTGAAAAGAACCTAGACATGGGCCAGCTGGCTAATATCTATGGTAGCATAAGTATAAAGATACTAGTGGACAGTGAAGGAAATGTATGCTGCAAGGAGATACTGAATAATACCTTCAATAGTGCAAAATCGATAGCAGCGCTGAATATAGGCAATGCAGTAAACGGTATGCCGCAATGGGATGCCGCCTATACACATGGCAAAGCGCTGAACTCGCTGGTAACGCTTACCATATATAGCCACATGAAAGGTAAGCCTGCATTGTGGGTAGGCTATGGGGAGACAAAATAAGTTTAATGGTTAAGCATCAATCAATTCTGAAATTATTAGATAGACTCAATACACTAATAACAGATAATGGACTAGAGATAGTTGATAACTGGGATGCGGATTTATGTGCTATTGGCCTTCAACGAGATACTAAACTTATATTCATATCGACGTATGGAAGCATCGACAAGGATACAGTTTTATACGATTATGATTTAGAGCTTTTAGGAGAAGGTTACCAAGTGATAAAAGCAGTTAATCATGCTACTGAGCAAGAATTAATTGCCGCGATTCAAGATTTCTTTGGAGTATAACCTACATCTTTACAAATTTCTGCACCTTACTGCTGCCGCTGCTTTGCAGCTCTATCATATACATGCCCGCTGCAAGACTGCTGATGTCTATTTTATTCAGGCCATTTTGCAGGTTGCCACTTAGTTGTGTCGCCATACCGTTAATAGCCGCTATTTTGTAGGTTGCTTTTTCTGCTGCTTTATAATCTACATTTATCTGGTCGCGGCAACTGGTAGGGTAAATGATTGTGTTGTTTATATCCGTCAGATCACTAACGCTTAGTGACTTTGGTGTGAAACGGTAAACAACACCATTGGGCGGAAAATATGTTAGCCCCGTTGGCTTATGGTCGTACTCGCCATCCGTTGCATATATCGTATCTATTTCAGGGGCGCTCGGGTTACCACTTAGTATATAGTATGTACCATTCAGCGCATAATCTACGTCCTGCACATAGCCCACTGTCGGGTGGCCTTCCCTTGGGAAGTAATTATAGCCGTGATCAACATTAGATGGCCCATAATGCAGCTCTACTATATTAGTGCCTTCGTACAGCCATATCTGCATATTTACAGAGTCATCCTTAATAGAGTAGATAAGCTCATTGAAAAAAGCAGCATTGGCAATCTCCAGTTTACAGCTGCGCTGCCCGGTGTTACCACTTACTGTATAGCGAATGGGCGATTTTGTACTTGATATGCTATCCAGGAAGCCACGGTCTATAAGATTTGCATCTGTAAGATAAAAAGCAGAAATAACGCCCCTGCCGGTATCGGTAACAAAGGTACTGCCACCTTCTATAGCGGGCGCCGTACAATTGCTGGTATCGATCTTAAAATCAAACCCTATAGGAAGATTGTAAATATCACTGTTGAACCATACTGTGCTATTAACAGTAGTAGCACCTGAACTTAAGGGTTGATAAGTGTCGTAATAAACGGAAAAAGTATAAGGAAACTGTGCTTTTGCAGAGATGCAAAGCAGCATGGCGCCTATCCAAAAGCCAAAGAGTTTTTTCATAAAAAGGGGATGTGGGTATTTAGGATATATAATAGACGTAATATTAAATGAATGTGTTGGGTTTATTTGTTTATTGTTTTGTTACCAGGTCATTATATTCCGGGTGACTTTCAAGATACTTCGTAATAAAAGGACAATAAATAATAACCTTAAGATTGTTGGCGTGTACATAATCGAGCACAAATTTTACCAGGTAAGCACCAATGCCTTTACCCCTCATATCCGCTGGTACCAGTGTGCGCATGAGCACCATATTGCCCTTTTGCCAGCGATATTCAATGAAGGCAGTTTCGCCATTGGGAAAGCTTATTTCAAACTTAAAAGCCCGCTTGTTATTTGCTACCTGGTATTGCGCACTCATATTGTCAGTTTATAGAAGTGGGTGCAAGTTAACTCATAAATAAACGGCTCAATATAAGCAAGTTAAAAGACGGATTAAAAACCATCATTCCATACTATTTTCTAGGCAATATTGTAACTTTGTGTTAAAGAGGCGTAAAAACGATGGATACCATAT
>JBQCEX010000269.1:0-8401 GCA_051959855.1 Flavipsychrobacter sp.
GAAAGATAGAGGAGTCGTTTTTTATGCAATGAAAAATAAAAGTGCTGCTTGTGATGATTGGACTAATGCTATAAAGTTAGGAAATACCGAAGCCCAGGATTATTTAAATAAATTTTGCAAATAATTAGGGGGCGGTGTATCAAACTGGCGGTGTATCAAACTTGTTGATGGAACGCTGAAAAGCTTGAAAATGCTGAAATGATATAGACGAAAAATAAAATGGCATCAAGGAAATCTAAGATGTTATGGTATAGCTTAGTTTATTTTAGAGGTTTAAAGACCCTCTAATGCAACAAAACTTACCCGGGTGTGTCAAACTTGTTGATGGGCAAAAAAAGTGTATATATTGTGATGGCATTTGCGTAAAAAATGGAACAACTAAGGGTAAGCAGCGGTATTTATGCAAGCAATGCAATAAAAGCTTTGTAAGCTGTTACACCTATCATGCATATAAAATAAATACTGGTCGCAAAATAAAATGCTTACTACGTGAAGGTTGTGGCATTCGCAGCATAGCAAGGTTATTAAAAATTGCAGTCGGTACCGTATGGCGAAGGATACTATTAATAGCGAAGACAATTTCAAGGCCGCTCCCTATCATGCAAAAAGAATATGAAGTTGACGAACTGTGTACATACCTTGGAAAGAAAACAAACTTGCTATGGGTGGTATATGCTGTAAGAAGAGATACAAAACAGGTCGCTGACTTTGCAGTAGGCTGCAGAACAAGCAAAACGTTAAGAATGGTAACTGAAACACTTGTACTCTCAAATGCGACAAAAGTTTATACTGATAAGCTATTGCAATACCGCTCCTTATTGCCGTCAGCAATTCATCGTACTACTCAGTATAATACCAACAATATCGAATGTATGAATCTTAAATTGCGCACCCACCTAAAACGATTGAACCGTCGAACAATATGCTTTACAAAAAGCCAGGCCATGCTCTCCGCTTGTCTAAAGATTTATTTTTGGGGCTAACTATGGAAATAGTAAGTAAACTAACATCAATTAGTAGATCACTGTACGTCTTAGCATTTTTATTTCTACTTTCATGCCAGGGCATTGATATGGAATATATTAATGCTAATGTTTGGGAATATGATAGAGGTTGCAAATTTGGGACGCCGGGCGGAGGGGCTATTGTGTTTGATTCAAAAGGAATATGCCATGTTTCCAGAGACACTCTAATAATAAATAATAAGCCTATTGGAATAATTTCAAAACTTGATAAGCGAAAGGGCGAACTATATTTGAAAGCCATTGATAACGATTCTGTAGGTGTATTTTATAATGGCAAATAGAACGATATATACTCAGAAAAGAATAAGCAAAGATATGGTTTGGAAGCCCTGGAAGAATAGTTGAATGCGGCATCATTAGATTATGTTAATCCCTTTAGAAGACCTATTGCTTAGAGACAATTAATTGGGTATGGTAATTTTGGACGTATGCTTATTGTTGGTAGAAACAATTGTATAAATGAATAATTTGGATAAAAACGTTACCGGAAAAGAAACATTTTATTTTATTCAGTACGAAGATGTAGTTCGTGATTATTCATTAATGGATAAAACTGGCTTCGACTTATTCTCTAAATATGAGGGATGTATAATTGAAAACGGACTTTTTAAATTTCACACAAAAGGCTCATCATATATCTGGACAAAGTATACTTCTGCATTTTTTAAAGATTATCTAAATAAGATTTTTTGTTTCGGTTTTGATTGGATGGGGCGTCAATTTGCTGTTGACTTGAAGATTGAGATGATATATATATTTGACTCGGCGACAGGGGGAGCCTATCAATTAGATGAGAGTTTGAAAGACTTTTTAGAAAAAGACTTAACTATTTATAGAGAAGAAACTTTTAATATCGATTTTTTTGACGAATTGTATAAAATTTATAAAACCGAATGGGTATTTTCCAAATGCTTTGGCTTTTCAATACCCTTATTTCTCAATGGCAAAGATGAGATAAACAATTACGAATGTATTGATATGGAAGTGTATTGGGACACTAATTATCAATTGCTCAATAAAATAAATAATCTCCCTGGTGGAACTCTCATTGACTCAGTTAACGTCGATTAGGGTGGCGGTGGGCGGTGTATCAAACTTGTTGATGGAGATCTGAAAGTATTGAAAACATTGAAGATGAATAAATTTTATCCGTTGTTGGTATGTAGGGCAGGCAAGAGCGTAAGCGATACCAACAACCAACAATATGGGCAGGCAAAACTAATGACCACTAACAATGAACAAGCAGCTAATGCAACTGCTTTTACTGACGAATAAGAAAACTAAACCAACACACAATAGAAAATGAAAAAAGGAAGTATGATCGCGCTGCTTGCGCTGGCCTCTATGAGCCTGTTATCTGTAAGCTGTAAGAAAAAAAGCACTACACCTGGCGGTAGCAGCACAGACTGGAGCTGGAGCGGCACAGCACCCCTCAGCGTAGATATCGATGGTGTACATTACCAGGCCACCACAGGTTACGCCACATCAGTAGCAGGCGTATTTGCAGTTACCTCATCCAATGGCTCAGACACAGGTGTTACCGTATCCTTTACGGGCACACCTACGGCGGGTACCGTGTACGATTGTCCCAGTCCTGCCAACATCGGCTTTGGTGTTCAGGCAGCAGGCACAGGCGGCAACTGGGAGGCGCTGGCAGGGGGCAAGATAAAAGTGATCTCCATTACAGACAGCACCATCGAAGGCCAGTTCTATGGTACAGTAAAAGACCCGAGCAGCTCATCAGGCACCACCCATTCAATGACCAATGGCTACTTTAAAGTGCAAAGACATTAATAAATGGCAATGCGTTAAACTTGTTGATAGAGTGCTGCAAGACTAAAAATGAAAATCATAAGAAAATAAAACGGGTGGCTAATAGCTCACCCGTTTTTTATGTCATTCTTTTTTTAAACAAGCATGTTATTCATTTTTTACTTTTTCATTTTTCATCTGCAGAATGTGGATATGATTATTTGGAAATCGCTTGTTAATAATACGATATTGCAAAGGGCCACTGCGTCTTTAAAAAGTGGTCATGTAATATGAAAGAAACGAAGGGAGATTTATTGGAGCTTTTGTTACCTTTTAGGGTACAAATGGGGCATAAATGGGGCATTTGTTCAGCTATGTATTTTTGCTCATATGGCTTACTGGTAAAGGCTTTCAGCCAGCCATCAGCCAAACAAAATGCCCCACAACAATTTTTTGTAACAAATGGGGCATAAGCCTCACTGCCCACCTGCAGAACATACCCTCAGCAACACAATAAACCTCAGCAATCCTATGCATGAACAAACTTATCCAACAGAAAAATACAGCCTCACATGGGCATAAAATGAAAAAGCAGCCATGCTTTCACATAACTGCTTTTTTCAAAGTGCCCGGAACAGGAATCGAACCTGCACTACCTTGCGATAACCAGATTTTGAGTCTAGCGCGTCTACCAATTCCGCCATCCGGGCGGCGGGCACTTTGTTTTGGTATTGTTCCCTTATTTAGGGGCAGCAAATGTCGCAATTCTTTCCTGAATGCGCAACAGATATTTGCGGCGGAAATAGTAATCTTTTATCTCAGCAAGCAGGGCTTCTGTATGCTCACCTTCATTGAAGCGTTGGGTGAGGGGAGCAACTTCCAGGTCCCACTCTCGAAATTCACTTTCTATGATCTCCCTGGCCTCTGCCATGGATTCTTCATTGGTGCGGTCGATCTCGTATTCGCTAATGAGCTCGTTAAGCTCCATCATGTCCATGAGGAAGTCGGGGGGCAGATTGTATTTCTCTTCATCCTCCAGCATACCATGCAGCTTAAGGATATAGGCCATGAGGGCATCGGGATTGCTGAGGGTTTTGTAGGCCTCATTATTCAGCGCGGCCATGCGCAGGGCCTCGGCCTGTGCGGCAGCATCGGCCTGTGCAAAACGATCGGGGTGCCAGCTGCGGCTGAGCTCGTAAAACTTCACCTTAACGGCTGCAATAGGGGGATGAAAGCTTTCGGGCAATGCGTAGAGCTGGAAATAGTTAACCATGGGCTAAAAAATGAGTAGCTTATATTTGACACAAAAATAGGCAAAGATGACGAGCATAGGACTGATAAGGGAACGGAAGGTGCCGGCGGACAACCGGGTAGCGCTGACGCCGACACAATGTGCAGAGCTGCAAAGAGAACACAACATAAAAATACTGGTAGAGCCCAGCCCTGACCGCTGCTTCAGCGATGAGGAGTACAGGGCGGCGGGCATAGCGCTGAGCGAAGACCTGAGCGGCTGTGATATACTGCTGGGCATAAAGGAAGTGCCAGTGGACAGGCTGATAGAAGGGAAGACATACCTATTCTTCAGCCATACCAAAAAGAAGCAGCCGTATAATCAGCAACTGATGCATGCGCTGATAGAAAAAAAGATCCGCATGATAGACTATGAGTGCCTGACACATAGCGATGAGCAAAGGATACTGGGCTTTGGGCTGTATGCTGGCATAGTGGGGGCGCATAACGGGCTGATGGCCTATGGAAAGAAAACGGGGCAGTATGAGCTGCCCGCGGCGCACTCGCTGAAGAGCTATGAAGAAGTGATAAAAAGCTATGACGATATAAAGCTGCCGAATATAAAGATAGTGGTGACGGGCAGCGGAAAGGTGGCGGCGGGTGTGCTGGACGTGATGACGAAGCTGGACATAGAGCCGGTGGAGCCTGCGGACTACCTGACGCATGAATATGAGTACCCGGTGTACACGCACCTGAAGGGTATGACGCTGTATGCAAGGAAGGACAACGGATTGTTTCACAGAGATGATTTTCATGCGAACCCGGAGGCCTACAAATGCCTGTTCAGCAGCTATGTGAACCAAACGGATATACTGATGAACGGCATATACTGGGACCACCATGTGGCGCGACTGTTTGAGAAAGGAGATATACAGCGCAAGGACTGGCGCATACAGGTGGTGGCAGACATAACCTGCGACATAAACGGCAGTGTGCCGATAACGGTGGCTGCGACAAGCATAGGCGAACCTGTGTATGGCATAAGCAGGATGACACAACACCAAGTGGCGCCACACCAGCAGATGAAGGAAACGATAGACGTGATGGCGGTGGACAACCTGCCGAACGAGTTGCCCTGTGATGCATCAGAATACTTTGGGCTGCACTTTGAGAAGTATGTGCTGGGGGAACTGCTGAAGGGGCAGAGCGATATAATAACCCGTGCTACCATATGCGAGAACGGGAAGCTGACAAAGCACTATGAGTACCTGAGCAACTATGCTTATTAAGATTTGAGAATGGCGGCTACTGCTTTTTCGATAGTGTCGTGGTGGAAGCTGAAGCCGGTATTGAGTAATTTTTGAGCGCTGACGGTGCAGCTTTTCAGCACTTCTTCGGCCATCTCGCCAAGGGCTAATTTGAGGGCGAAGGATGGGACGGGTATGGGTATCTTGACGCCGCCTTTCTGACGGGCTATTGTCTTCATGAGCGTTTTGTGGGTGACAGGATTTGGCGCTACGGCATTGTAGATGCCGGATATTTCTTCATGCTCCAGCGAGAAGCAGATGATGCGGGCGAGATCTGAGACCTCTATCCAGCTAACGACCTGGCGGCCTGAGCCGAGGATGGGAACAATGCCAAAAGACTGCGGCCGGGCAAACTGGGGGAAAGCGCCGCTCTCCTTGCCCAGCACAATGCCGAAGCGCAGGATGACGGTGCGCATTAAATCATCTGCCGCATGTGCCTCGTGCTCCCATTTATAACAGGTATTGCCGAGGAAATCGTTGAAATAGACATCAGTTTCGCGGAAGGGCGGAGTGTTGTCGCGGTCGGGGCCGTAGTAGCCTATGGCCGAGGCGGAAATGAGCGTCTTGCAATTGGGGGCATGCTGGCGGAGCATAGACACGAGGAAAGCAGTGCTTTGCACACGGCTCTGCACGATCTCGTGCTTGCGGGAGGGCGTCCAGCGCTTGTCGGCAATGCCGGCGCCTGCGAGGTGCACCATGCCATCCAGCGATTGCAGGGCTGCAGTGTCGGCGGTGCCTTTTTCGGGATCCCAAGCGACGTATGAAGGGTGGAGCAGCGGAAAATGCTGTTTGCCAGTGGGTTGGGGGTGGCGGCTGAAGATGACGATCTCGTAGCCATTCTCAATGAGCAGACGCGTGAGATGCTGCCCCACGAAGCCAGTGCCGCCTGTAATGCCGATTTTTTTCATAGTGGACTACTAATGTAACAATACCGGGCCAGATATGTTTACTTTAACTGATAGTTTATGTGGGTATTAAAGAAATGTTATAGTGGATAAAATTTAGGGGGTAAATACAATAAAGCATTTTTGGTGCCGTTAGATGATAGCAAAATACTTATGTCCATGCACAAAACTCTACTTAAAAGATTTACTGTTGACAACACAAAAGCTGCGGCCAGCCAGAAGCTGCAGGATGGGGAAGAACTGCTAACCGACCTGGTGCAGGAAATGAAGGCCTATATGCAGGAAATAGCCAATGACCTGCTGCAGCCACGCCCCGAAGCAGTAGAAAAACTACTTAAAAAGGTACATCATTAGTAGCGGGCGGAGTAAACAGGAACGGCGTCTTTTTTACAACCTGTCCGCTACTTACCAAATTTTTTCGGTCAGACAAGCTCTATAACGGTGATCTCCGGCAGTATGCCGAGACGGCCGGGGTATGCCAGGAAGCCATAGCCGCGATTGACATAGAGATATTGATTGCCCTCATGATAGAGACCTGCCCATTTTGAATACATATATTGTACGGGACTCCACTTAAAGCCAGGAATCTCCACACCCATCTGCATGCCATGCGTGTGGCCGCTAAGAGTGAGCTGAATATCCGGATAGCCGGGGCGTACTTGGGCATCCCAATGGGAGGGGTCGTGAGAGAGTAGTATTTTGAAAGGAATGTTTTCATTTTCCAGTCCGTGGTGGGCGAGGGCAAGATCGCCATATTTGGGGAAGTTGGCCTTTGCGCTCCAGTTCTCAACGCCTACTATGGCTATTTTATCATTGCCGCGTTGAAGAACGGCATTTTCATTGCGCAGCAGTTTCCAGCCAAGGCCGGCGTGAATGTCTGTAAGGTGTTTTAAGTTTTCGCGTTTAGCCTCTATAGAAGGCCATTGTTCGTAATCGCCATAGTCGTGATTGCCGAGGATGGAGTAGACACCCATAGGAGCCTTGAGGGTAGCATATATTTTCTTGTAACGATCGTCCACTTCGTCGGCGCGGTTATTTACCAGGTCGCCGGTGAAGAAGATGAGGTCTGCTTTCTCGTCCATAATACGGCGCATGCCTGCGGCTACAGCCTCGTGGTTGTCAAAACTACCTGTATGGATATCTGATACCTGGATGATCTTTAATCCGCGGAAGGCAGCGGGTAATTCATCGAATTTGAGCTTTACACGACGCACCTGGTAGCGGTAGCGGTTGCTGATGCCATAGATAAAACCAAATAGCCAGGTGCCGCCAATGACGAGCGCCAGGCGAGACATAAATACCGAGCGGCTCATGCCTTTGGTTATGGTTTCGGCGGCAGGAGTATCCTTTGAAACAAAGAAATGGGCAATCCACATAAATAGCCTGCGAACATCATCGAGCAGCATAATGAGCAGGATGAATATTTTGCCGACAAAGAAGCCAATGGTGAAAGCTACGAATACATTGCGCACCATGTGATGCATGCTGGCCCAATGTATGCGGCGGAAGAATATAAAGCTGGCCCAGGTAAGGACAGTGAGCGTGATGTAAAGCGCCGTGAGTGTCGTGCGCCAGGGCGAAGGCAGATTGCGCACTGCGGAGCGCACTACCATGAAGCTATAATATTCAGCTACCAGTATTACCGTAAGGACTGTAAAAACAACACTGCGTGAGCGCATAAGGTGCTTTTTAAAATTTTATGAATTCGTCGATCTGTTCGTTAATGGCCTTAAGCGTGCCCTGCTTCAGCCATTCGCCTGAAGGAGATATTTCATCATTTATTCGGGACAAAGGCATCTTATTATATAAAACATGCATTTTGAGATAATGAAGAATATTGGTCATGTGCTCAATGCCGCGCAGATTACCGCCGCGACCGTCCGCTACGCCTACCAGCATAGCTTTTTTATGCCACCAGCATTTTTTTATATCGCTGTTGTCCATCATTAGTTTAAGAACACCGGGAAAACTACCATTGTACTCAGGCATTACAAAAACTATTTTCTCTGCGGGTATAAGATATTCGGCTTCTATCTGCTTCAGTTCATTATTGCGTTCGTAAACATTTTTGCCCAGCAGAGACAGGAGTCTGACATTCTCGGTCTTTGCGGACAGTATATCGTAATAAAGCTGAGCAACCTTTAGTGTCATGCTATCCTGCCGATTGGTGCAGGAAATAATC
>JBQCEX010000270.1:0-6453 GCA_051959855.1 Flavipsychrobacter sp.
ACTATCGTATGACCGCCTATATAGCCACAGCCCCCGGTAACAAGTATTTTCTTCTTCGCCATCTTAGTGCAAATATACCGTATCTATTTCACCTGCTGCATGTCTACCAGGCGTTTATATAAACCATCATGATTTATTAATTCTGTATGTGTACCACGTTCCATGATACGGCCTTTATCCAGCACTATTATTTCATCAGCATGCTGCACAGTAGAAAGCCTGTGTGCGATTACAATACAAGTTCTATTCTTCATCAGGCCGTTTATAGCTTCCTGCACTATTCGCTCACTCTTGGTATCCAGAGACGATGTAGCTTCGTCCAATATCAATATTGGCGGATTTTTCAGCATAGCTCTTGCTATGGTCACACGTTGGCGTTCGCCACCACTCAGCCTGCTACCTCTGTCTCCTACTTCTGTTTCATAGCCTTGAGGCTTCTGCATAATAAAGTCATGAGCATGCGCTATACGCGCAGCTTCTTCTACGCGTTCCTTTGTAGCACCGCCTGTACCTAGGGTTATGTTATTGTATATAGTATCGTTGAACAGTATGGGCTCCTGGCTTACTACCCCCATTAATCGGCGTACATCATCCAGTTTGTAATCTTTCACATTTACACCGTCTATCAATATTTCACCTTTGCTCACATCATGAAAGCGGGGTACCAAGTCTACTAAGGTAGATTTACCTGCACCTGAGGCACCCACCAATGCTATCATTTTGCCTTTGGGTATTGTCAGGCTTATATTATCCAGTATTTGTTTATCACCGTAGTAAAAGCTTACATTCTTTAGCTCTATTCCTTTTTCAAAGCTTTTTATTGTTTTAGCATTGGGAGCTTCTATTATTGTGTTCTCAGCATTAAGCAGATGCTCAATTCTATCTAGCGCAGCTGTGCCGTTTTGCACATTAGAAAAAGCCGAGGACAGATTTTTAAATGGATTAATGATTTGGGTAAACAATGCTATATAAGTAAGAAACCACTCGCTACCTAACTGGTTTGAATTAGACAGCACCAGGCTCCCTCCATACCATAGTATTATACTTACTACTATTACACCCATCGTTTCAGATAGCGGCGATGCCAGCTCTTTACGTGCTGCTATTTTATTACGTGTGCGGAAAAGCAAATTATTGATACCCATGAATCGCAAATGCTGATGCTTTTCTGCATTGAAAGCTTTTACCACACGCATACCTACCAACGTTTCATCTATAAGTCCCAGCATGCTACCTAATTGTTCCTGGGCCAGGTTTGATGATTTTCTTAGCGACTTGCTGATGCGACCTATGATAAGACCCGCGATAGGAAGAAAAATCAAAAGAAATAAGGTAAGCTGAGGGCTTATCTTAATCATTGCTCCCATGAAGAATATAATGGTCAAGGGCTCGCGGATAAAAACTTCCAGCACGCTCATTATAGACCATTCCACCATCGTTATATCATTCGTCATACGCGATATTAAATCACCCTTCCGCTCTTCCGTAAAGAAGCCTATAGGCAATGACAATGTCTTAGTGAACATGTCATCACGTATCCTCCGCAACACAGCATTGCGCAAGGGATTCAATATGTAGACTGACAGGTAAAGAAATAAGTTCTTCAGTACAGTAAAGACAACAACAATGACACAGATATATGCTAGTGCTTTTATTTTGCCCTCGTGCTGAATAGTATCTTGCACCAGTGCGCTAATTTGCGATAGTATTCCGCTCGATTTATCGTACTGTTCGTTACCTTGGGAAAACAATACCTTTAGTACCGGTGCCAGCATACCAAGTGAACACAGTGAAAACAGTATAGCAAGCAGATTGCACAGAAAATAAAATGCTATTTGCCCTTTGTAGTCTTTCAGATACCGCAGTATCCTGGTCATTTTCTTCATTCGTCTTTATTCTATTGTGTACGACATGCTGCCGTCTTTTTCATCTTTCAGCATCACCCCAGCCTCGGCCAATTTATTCCTTATCTGGTCAGATGTTGCAAAATCTTTTCTCTTGCGGGCATCCTTTCTTATTTCTATTAACAGGCCCAACACCTGGTCCAGTTTGTTATTAGTTGCAGCCTGCAACCCTTGCAATCCCAGTATATCTTCAACATAGGTTTTGAATGTTTCCTGCAGCAGCTGAAAGGTTTCTCCAGACAATGCATCTGCTTTTATTTGTCCACCTTTCATGCTGTTTATTACAGGAGCCAGTTCAAAGAGGTTCGCAATTACTTTAGCAGTGTTAAAGTCATCATTCATAAACTCGTCGCACTCCTTGCACCATTTTATTACTTGCTCATCTAATGCCGCGTCACTCGCATCATTATTGCCCGGATGTTGCAATTTTTGTAGTACTTCATAGGCTTCCCACAATCTGCGTAGCGCTTTTTCAGACGCTTGTAAAGCTTCATTAGAAAAATCGAGCGTGCTGCGATAATGCGTTTGCAATATATAGAAGCGTACAACCATAGGGTGATATGGCTGCTCTAATATCGGGTGATTGCCGCTGAACAGTTCTGTCAGTTTTATCACGTTATTATAGCTTTTACCCATCTTCTTTCCATTGATCGTTATCATATTATTGTGCATCCAGTAGCGCACCGGCGCATGGCCATGGGCTATTGTAGACTGTGCTATCTCACTTTCATGATGGGGAAATTGCAGGTCCATACCCCCCCCGTGTATATCAAAAGTTTCTCCCAGGTACTTGCTGCTCATTGCAGAGCACTCTATATGCCAGCCCGGAAACCCTTCTCCCCAGGGACTGTTCCAACGCATGATGTGCTGTTGGGGCGCCTTCTTCCATAATGCAAAATCTACCTTATTTCTCTTTTCGTCCTGTCCCTCCAGATCGCGGGTAGTTTCTAACAGATCCTCCAATACGCGGCCTGAAAGCTTGCCGTAAGGATAATGCTCGGCATATTTTTTCACATCAAAATATACTGACCCATTTACTTCATAGGCGTAACCCTTCTGCATAATCGTCTGGATCATGTTTATCTGTTCTATGATATGTCCGGTCGCTGTTGGCTCTATACTTGGCGATTCACAGTTGAACAAGCGCATACCCCAGTGAAATAGGTTTGTATATTTATGCACCAGTTCCATTGGCTCCAGCTTTTCCAGCTGTGCCTTTTCCCCTACTTTATCCACTGCCTGCCTACCCTCTTCTTCAAAGTGACCAGCATCTGTAATATTTCTTACATAACGCACCTTATAGCCCAGGTGTTTCAAGTACCTGTTCACTACATCAAAGGTGATATAGGGTCTTGCATGTCCGAGATGTGATTCCCCTGATACGGTAGGGCCACACACATACAGACCTACATAACCTGGTACTAGTGGTTCAAATTGCTCTTTCTGACGGGTATAAGAATTATATAAATACAAATCTGCCATAGTTAAAATATCTGCAAAAATAATACTTACCGGGCGGTAAACGATTTTAAATCATTTATTCCTCTATTAGGGAAAACTTTTAGTTAGTCTATAGCTTCAAAGCAACCAATAATAGGTCTGTGGTCTGACAGCTGGGTATGAATGCTTTTAAAGCCAGTTACCTCAAATGCCTGTTCGTTAAATAACATCTGGTCGATTCTAATGGTAGGTGATAATTCATTATATGTTCGGCCTACACCTCGGCCTTTTTCCAGGAAAGCATCTTTTAAATTACCTCTTATGGTTGTATAGGTATAAGAGCCCGGCAGATCATTGAAATCACCGCATACTATCACTGGGTGTGGGGCTTGCTTCAGTATCATGGCCGCGGTATCTGCTTCTGTAGCTCTCGTTCTGTAAGCATAGTTGAATTTCGCAATAAATCCGCTCAGTCCCTTGCTTACTTTTAAATTTTGTTTCATTGCCTCTATATCATTTTTATCTGCATCACTCAGATCAAATGAATGCATATGCAAACAAAATAAGCTCATCATCTTATCACCCGGCACTCGTATATCGCATTGCACTATGTTTATCCATTCAGTCCCTAAATGATAAACCTTGTAATGCTCTATCGGGAATTTGGAAAATATAGCCGTACCAAGGTAGATATCATGGCCTAAGGTATTATCGAAACAAAATTTGTACTGCATGAAGCCGTTCTGCTTTATGATAGCCTGGGCATATGGCTTCATAGAATCATCCTTTTTAGTGTAAAACTCAGGCAAGCATAGTATATCAGCATCTTGCTCCTTTATCAGCTGCATTATTTTGTCAGCTGTTTTCTTGCCATCCCGCTTCTCAAATATGCCCATACCATGCACATTCCAGCTCATTATTTTTATCGTGCGCTCATGATGGCTTATATCGTTGACGCCGAAAAAATTTAGCCCAAACACCATCAGGAATACTTTATGGCACAACACAAGGGTAATAGCAGAAAAAAGAGCGCGCCATTTTTTAGGAGAAAAAAACAGCCAGAACAATACAAATGAAATATTCGCAATAATGACAAACGGTGTAGTAAGACTAAATAATGCCAGGTTATTTACCTCGGCAGGGCTCTTGTATGCTGCAGCATAGCATAGCCCGGACCATATCACCACGATAATATTTATGATGAACAGGATATAGCTGAATAAGCGGCTGAAGATGCTGCGATTCCCTTCCAGTGTTATTGCTGTTTAGCTATTAGTATATTGGTGTTTGAAATTAAATTATTCGTCTTTACCAGCCCTGAACAGTGTTTCTTTTTCTTCCTTCGTTAGGGAGTTATACCCGCGCTGGTTTATCTTATCCAGTATTTCGTCTATATTTTTCTGGGTTATACCCTGCTTAGGTTCATACATCTTACGCAACACATCCGCGCGCTTTTTACTGTTTTTTTTCCAGGCGGTATGTTCATTAGGCGTTACCGTACTTTCTATTGAGTTCATCAGGTTATACATCCATGCTCCTGGCCTGTAGCCATTTTGCAGCAGCCTTATATATCCAAAACCCATTAGCGACCCACCTGCCAGCAGCAGTATTAGCGGCAAATGCATGCCAGTGTTCAGCAACATTAGGAAAGCAAATATGCCTACCACTACTGCAATAGGAATACTAAATCTATCACCCAGGTAAAAACGATAACCAGGTGTTATCGTTAAAGCTGCTGCAGCCATCCCCATAATACCTGCCTGGCAACCATACACATAATATATCCCGGCAAATGCATTTCCCGGTATCAATTGGCTTAACTCGTAGAAAATACCACCGGCCAGTATACTATATAGAAATATTGGCCATACTTGCTTATACCCCACCATGTTCTGTACCAGGTTGCCAAACGCGTATAGCCATATCATATTGGTAAGCACTTTAAAGAAACCCATATCCACCAGTCCGTAGGTGAGCAAGACCCACACTTTTCCCTTCAGTGCCTGCACAGTCGGCAAGGCGACGTATGCCGTTATATCACTCACAAATTGGTCTTCAGTCAGCCCTATCATCAGCATAATAGCCCTTATAAAATTAAAAGCCACAAATGCAGTACTGAAGACAATGATTACCTGCAAAATGGCATTTTTATGATAGCCAGGTATATAAGAAAAAAATGAACGTTTCTGCGTTGTCATACTACTCAAACAAATTGTCGTCTAATAAAATTGATTGCGCTGTGTTTTGCCCCATATCTTCAGTATAATGAATGCAAACAGCATACCGCCCAGGTGTGCAAAATGCGCAATATTATCACCTGCCGAATTCCTGATACCCGAATACAGTTCAAATAGTGCATAAGCCGCTACTATCCATTTAGCCTTTATAGGTACCAGGAAGTAGAGATATAACAATGTATTGGGAAACAGATATCCGAATGCGAATAACACGCCAAATACGGCGCCTGATGCGCCTACCGTAGCCTCATCAAATATACCTTTTCCCATAGGCCCCCCAAATAAATATTGGTTGATCAAAAGTTTTGACTCATTCGGACCATTCGTAGCTTCGGGCAATTGCAGCCATTGTTGATCAAATGCCCACAGATGCGCTGCTATGGGATTAGAGGTTGGTATGGGTACATGTTGCTTCAGAAACAAGTCAAAATTGGCAACGTTCGGATTATCCTGGTATGCCTGAAAGGCTTTTTCTATGCTGCTGAACTCAAAGTGCAAAACGCCCAGGTGGCATAATGCCGCACCAACGCCACACACCAGGTAAAATATTATGAATCTTTTAGCTCCCCATACATTCTCCAGCACACTGCCAAACATCCACAGGGCAAACATATTTGAGAATATATGCCAAAACGTTTGATTGATATCATCGTATGAGCCATGCATGAACAGGTGCGTTATCAGCTGCCATGAATGAAAATAATGTGATTTAAAATAATGTAGCCCAAGGTAATCAGCCAGATCTATCCCCTGCTTGCCAAGCACAAATTGCAGCAATACCATCAAAACATTTATAATAATGATGTTCTTTACTACGGGGGGTAATACCTGGAAACGGCTCGGCCTGAATTCTGTCATATCGATAAATTTCT
>JBQCEX010000271.1:0-5926 GCA_051959855.1 Flavipsychrobacter sp.
ATCCAGTTTCACGGATCAGAAAGCGACGGTAAGTGTCTTCCTGTAATATCTGGTATTGAGTGCTACCTATCGTAGTATCTCCTGCATAATAAGCGCTTTTTGTATAAGGTGTAGACGGTATGTCATGGTAGCCGGTAATCTTCCATTTATTGGAAGTATCTGAAAACATCACAATCTGTGCTCCGCACAAATAGCTGAAAAATAAAAAAGAAAGGAATAAGTACAGTTTTTTCATGGTTGGATTTTATATATTAAAATTATAATTTTTATATAATTTTTCAGAGCGGGCTTGTCATTTTATTGCAAGGTATTAGACATAGAATTGACGATTTAGCGTTGGGGCGCAGATAGTTAAATTAATCGCTTTATACCTCATAACATGTTACCTTTGCAGGGTTTATAAGGATTTTTCATAATAATGTCTAACATACAACCTTTTCTGCGACTAAGCGGATTGGAGCCCCTCATAGTGCGCCCTGAAACAAACTTTGTGAATGTGGGCGAGCGTACGAACGTAACCGGCTCAAAGAAATTTGCACGCCTTATAAAGGAAAATAAATACGAGGAAGCATTGTCCGTAGCAAGGCAGCAGGTAGAAAATGGTGCACAGGTATTGGATGTAAATATGGACGATGCACTGCTGGATGGCGTGCAGGCTATGACCACCTTCCTGAACCTGGTGCAAAGTGAACCGGATATTGCGAAGATCCCTATCATGATAGACTCATCAAAGTTTACAATAATAGAAGCCGGATTAAAATGTGTACAGGGAAAATGTATTGTAAATTCAATTTCGCTAAAGGAAGGCGAAGAGAAGTTTATAGAGCAGGCCATTATTTGTAAAAGTTATGGCGCCTCAGTCATAGTTATGGCCTTTGATGAAAATGGCCAGGCAGATACCTTGCAGAAACGTGTGGATATATGCGAACGTGCATATAACATACTAACTAAAAAAGTTGGCTATAAACCGCAGGATATCATTTTCGACCCGAACATTTTCGCCATTGCAACAGGCATAGAAGAACATAATAACTATGGTGTTGACTTCATAGAAGCAACCCGCATCATTAAGCAAAAAATGCCGCTGACTAAAGTGAGCGGCGGTGTAAGTAATATATCTTTTTCTTTTCGTGGAAATGATACGGTACGCGAAGCAATGCATAGTGTATTCCTGTATCACGCTATAAAGGCGGGTATGGATATGGGCATTGTGAATGCAGGACAGATGCAGGTTTATGATGAAATAGAGCCAATCCTACGCGACCTGTGTGAAGATGTGGTATTGAACCGCAGGCCTGATGCAACCGAAAGACTGGTAACATTTGCAGAAACCGTAAAGGCTAAAGGGAAGGAAGAAAAGAAAGATGATGCATGGCGTAATACAACCGTAGAGGAAAGACTGAAGCATGCCCTGGTGAATGGAATAACTGACTATATAGATGCAGATACCGAAGAGGCGCGCATAAAATATCCTAAACCGCTGGATGTGATAGAAGGTCCGCTGATGGATGGAATGAATGTAGTTGGGGATCTGTTTGGTAGTGGAAAAATGTTTTTGCCACAGGTGGTAAAAAGTGCCCGTGTGATGAAGAAAAGCGTGGCTTATCTGTTCCCGTTCATAGAGGCAGAAAAGGAAGAACGCAGGTTAGCAAATGAAAAATCAGGTATTCAGCATAGCGAAAATGCGGGTGCAGCCAAAATATTAATGGCAACGGTAAAAGGTGATGTGCATGATATAGGTAAGAATATAGTAGGTGTGGTGCTGGGCTGTAATGGATATGAAGTAATAGACCTTGGTGTAATGGTGCCTGCTGATAAAATACTGGACACAGCGGAAAAAGAAGGTGTTGCTATAATAGGATTAAGCGGGCTGATAACGCCATCGCTGGATGAAATGGTGCATGTGGCTAAGGAAATGAAACGTCGTGGTATGAAGCAGCCATTGCTGATAGGCGGCGCAACTACATCGCGTATGCATACGGCCGTAAAGATTGCTCCGCAGTATGATGAAGGGGTTGTGTATGTGCTGGATGCCAGCCGTAGCGTGACTGTAGCTGGGAATTTGCTGAATAAGGAAAACAAGAAAAACTTCCTGGGGGGCATTGGTGAAGAATATGCCAAGCTGCGGGATGACTTTGAAAACAAAAAAACAGTAAAGCAATATATTTCTTACGACGAGGCTAAGCAAAAAGGTGTGCAGATAGAGTGGAATAATTATACAGTGCCTGAGCCACAATTTACAGGCGCTAAAGTATTTGCTGATTATGACCTTAATGAACTGAGACAGTATATAGATTGGGGTCCTTTCTTTATAGCGTGGGAGATGAAAGGCAAATATCCTGCTATACTGCAGGATGAACATGTAGGCAAGGAAGCAACAAAATTATTCAACGACGCAAATGCACTGCTGGATAAAATAATTGAAGAAAAATGGCTTACGGCGAAAGGTGTCATAGGGTTCTGGGAAACCCTGCGAACTGCAGCTGATACCATTGTACTGAAAGATGAGCAGGGCAAAGAACTTACAAAGCTTGAATTCTTAAGACAGCAAATAAAAAAGGCAGAAGGACAGCCAGAATTTTCACTGGCAGATTTTATAAAGCCTGATGCTACGGACTACATGGGTGCCTTCGCCGTAAGTATACATGGAATAGAGCCTTACCTGAAGAAATTTATAGCAGATCACGATGACTATAATAAAATTATGCTGCAGGTATTAGCTGACCGCCTTGCAGAAGCATTTGCTGAAGTGTTGCATTTGCGTGTTCGCAAGGAATTCTGGGGCTATGCAAAAGATGAGCATCTGCAGGTAACTGAACTGGTAAAGGAAAGCTACCAGGGCATTCGTCCTGCGCCTGGCTACCCTGCATGCCCGGACCATACAGAAAAACATAAACTTTTTGCGTTGCTGAATGCGGGCGAAACAGCCGGTATACAGCTTACTGAATCACTGGCCATGTACCCGGCAGCGTCAGTATGCGGTTGGTACTTTAGCCATCCGCAGAGCACCTACTTTGGTATAAACCATATAACTGAAGACCAACTGAAAGACTATGCGCAACGCAAAGGCATGAGCATAGAAGAGATGAGCAAATGGCTTTCACCAAT
The DNA here is from genome assembly GCA_051959855.1 of Flavipsychrobacter sp. Lineage (GTDB taxonomy): Bacteria > Bacteroidota > Bacteroidia > Chitinophagales > Chitinophagaceae > SZAS-30. The sequence continues at coordinate 3,109 of JBQCEX010000271.1, forward strand.
ACTTGAAGGATAATGAACGATATACAAATACCGGCGTCACAACAGCCTGTTTCTACGCAGCCTAAATGGCTAAGGGTAATAGCAACTATATTTTCTTACATACTGCACCCGGTATTTATGCCGGTGCTCATGAGCTTTGTTATCTACAAGCTGTCGCCTATGAGCTTTGCGGGCCTTTCACCTATGGAGGTGGGCAAATGGCTCATAACTATTGCTATGATAACCACATTTTATCCGCTGCTCACTATTGCACTTTGCAAAGGGTTGGGGTTTATCAGTAGCATTCATATGTATGATAAGAAAGATCGTATAATACCACTGATAGGCGTGATGATATTTTATTTTTGGATCTATTGGGTATTTCGCAATAATCCTTTGCCTATAGAGTGGAAGTCGCTGATGCTGGGTAATTTCTGGGGTATTATTCTCCTGTTCAATATCAATATTTTCTACAAAATAAGCATGCACACTACTGCTGCAGGTGGCTTGCTGGGCATACTGCTGGTAATGATGATGCATAGCCAGGTAAACATGATGATACCATTGTTCCTTGGCCTGGTGGTAGCGGGCCTTATTGGTAGTATACGGATGATATTAGGCGCGCACAAGGGCGGACAGATATGGCTGGGTTATGCAGTGGGAATAATCGCGCAGGTAGGGGCTTATATTTATTTGATGAAGTAAAGAAGCTTGCAATAATATTATTAAAAGAAAGCCCCGCAACTTGCGGGGCTTGTTATTTTGTATGTTGTCAGCTATTAATAGCGATACATTTCTGATTTGTAAGGACCATCTTTTGCTATGCCCAGGTATTCAGCTTGTGCATCAGTCAGTTCGTCCAGTTCAGCACCAACTTTAGCAAGATGCAGGCGAGCTACTTTTTCATCCAGGTGTTTAGGCAGCACATATACTTTGTTTTCGTAGTTGCCGTGGTTCTGCCACAGCTCTATCTGTGCCAGTGTCTGGTTTGAGAAAGAGTTACTCATCACGAAGCTTGGGTGGCCTGTAGCGCAGCCCAGGTTCACCAGGCGACCTTCAGCCAGCACTATCACTTCTTTGCCATCTATATTGTATAGATCAACCTGTGGTTTGATGGTGTCTTTGGTTTTGCCATAGTTGTTGTTCAGCCATGCCATATCGATTTCAATGTCGAAGTGACCAATGTTACAAACGATAGCTTTATCCTTCATCAGGCGGAAATGCTTTTCAGTGATCAGGTCGCGGCAGCCTGAAGCAGTAACAATAATGTCAGCTTCCTTCACTGCGTGTTCCATTTTCTTCACTTCGAAGCCGTCCATAGCAGCCTGCAGCGCGCATATAGGGTCTATTTCAGTCACTATAACGCGAGCGCCAGCGCCGCGCAGTGACTCAGCAGAACCTTTACCTACGTCACCATAACCACCTACTACAGCTACTTTGCCTGCCATCATCACATCTGTAGCACGACGGATAGCGTCCACTAAGCTTTCCTTACAACCGTACTTGTTATCAAATTTAGATTTGGTAACGGAGTCATTTACGTTAATAGCAGGGATAGGTAAAGTGCCTTTCTGCATTCTTTCGTAAAGACGGTGTACGCCTGTAGTAGTTTCTTCACTTAAGCCTTTTATGTGTTGTACCAGCTCAGTGTAGTTATCAAATACCATGTTGGTAAGATCACCACCATCGTCCAGTATCATATTCAGCGGGCGGTCTTCGCTGCCGAAGAATAAAGTTTGTTCTATACACCAGTCAGCTTCCTGTATTGTTTGACCTTTCCATGCGAAAACACCTATACCTGCGGCAGCAATAGCAGCAGCGGCATGATCCTGTGTGGAGAATATATTACAAGAGCTCCAGCGTACTTCAGCACCTAACTCTACCAGAGTTTCTATAAGAACGGCAGTCTGTATGGTCATGTGCAGGCAGCCTGCTATGCGGGCTCCTTTCAAGGGTTTTTTAGGACCATATTCAGCACGTATAGCCATCAGGCCCGGCAGTTCGGCTTCAGCAAGCCTTCTTTCTTTGCGTCCCCATTCAGCAAGGCTGATGTCCTTCACTTTATAAGGCAATTTAAAATCGATCTGTGAGCGAGTCATCGTACTCATGTATTGTATGTTTTTATTTTTTAAAGTTTGCCAAAGGTAAGAAATAAAGTGCTTCAAGGGCAGTATATATATGCAAAATGCACAGAATGTTTACTGCATATCACGCACTAAAGACATCGTAATAACACTATGCAGCAGTAAAAGGTTTATACCGCTGCATAATTTTTTATATTGGTCTTTACTGAATAAGAAAATTACAGACCTTTCATGAATTCCTTAATAGCTGACGCTGTCGCCTGGCTCACGGGCACAAGAGGCAAACGAAGCTTATCGGAACAAATGCCTTGTTGGCTAAGCACGCACTTTACGCCAGCAGGATTTCCCTCTGCAAACAGTAGGTCTATGCCATGTAGTAGCTTGTAATGCAGCTTGCGGGCTTCTTCAAAATTGCCTGCCAGCGCATGATTAACCATGGAGGTGAAGTCTTTAGTATAGCAGTTAGCCGCTACAGATATTACACCTTCCATGCCTATGGCTATCTGAGGCAATACCAGGTTATCATCGCCTGATATTATTGCGAAACCTTCAGGCTTGCCCTGCACTAGTTCCATGCACTGTACCATGTTGCCACTGGCTTCCTTTATGGCAACAATATTTTTAAACTCATGTGCCAGGCGCAGTGTAGTTGCCGCAGCCATATTGCTGGCTGTGCGGCCAGGTACATTATATAGTATAATAGGTAGCTTGGTAGCTTGTGCAATAGCTTGGAAATGCTGATAGATACCTTCCTG
>JBQCEX010000272.1:0-6502 GCA_051959855.1 Flavipsychrobacter sp.
GGGGGGGCAAGTTCCTTACAAGGAGAAGTTTTTATTCTTTTTATGAATAAATCCGGTACAGTCGATTCATTTACACAGATACGTGAGCATCATGCAGGGTTTAATGACACATTGGCAATGGTTGGTGGCTTTGGTGTGTCGGTGGCTAATATCGGAGATTTAGATAATGATGGGATAAACGATTTAGCAGTTGGGAATAGTGGTTTTCAAAATGGAAAGGGTTCGGTATGGATACTGTTTATGAAAAAGAATGGAACTGTAAAAAGTGCAAGACAGATAAGCAGCCTTTCGGGGGATCACTTGTCTATTTCAAATAAGGCGAATTTCGGCACATCTGTATGCAGATTGGGTGATTTGGATGGAGATGGACATCCAGATATTATGGTTGGTGATTTTAAAGATTCAACTGAAAGTGGTGAGGCCTGGGCCTTGTTTCTAAATGCTGATGGCTCTGTGAAAAGCTACTATAACTATGTACCTGGAACGATGACATTTCCTGATACAGTCAATGCATACGGCTTTTTCGGATATAGTGTGGCTAGTATTGGAGATATAGACGGAGATAGTGTTACAGATGTGGCTATTGGTGCATATCAATATATTGATAGTCTTGGTGAAATGCCCGGCAGAGTATGGATTGCGTTTCTAAATAAAGATGGTTCCATAAAGGCTACCCAAATAATAGATCAGCATCACGGTAATTTCTCTGGTGCATTGCATGATAAAGACAACTTTGGCTGTTCACTTGCAACAATAGGAGATTTTAATAAAGATCGTGTTTATGATTTATGTGTTGGTGCTCAGGACGATGATGACGCGAATCCTTCAAACCCTAATGAAAATTCAGGTGCAATATATTTTCTTTATTTAAATGGTGTCCCTATTAATACTGGCATTGGCGATATTATTTATAACACCACAAAGGACTTCTTTGTATATCCCAACCCTTCATCTGATATGATGATAATTAGATCAAAAGATCCAAATGAAATGATAAGCTCGGTACATGGACTCGATATGAATGGAAAAGAATGTTTCGAATATAAAAATATTAAGGAAAAATCACTAAGGATAAATGTACTCGACCTGCCGGCAGGCGACTATATAATAAAGGTAAATACTATTAATAATACTACTGAATCTATACACTTTGTAAAACATTAATTTCTATGGCCTCACAAAACCAACTTGCCATTACTGGCAAGGTCACTTCTACACAAGGAGCTGCCCTACCTTTTTTAAAAATTGAGCTGCGTGACTCCGCAGGCCCATACGGCCTTATTGAAATTACGTATGCTGACGACGCAGGCAATTTTTCATTTGTCCCCTCACTGCCAGTTAGCTCATTTATTACGCAGGGCAAAATTGTACCGCAATATTCTGTATACTTAGGCAGTCAATTGCTAGACCAGCAAACCATCCCGTATAAGGATCAGCAGATAGTACCGCTTTCTGTAGACGATAAGCTATATCAAACTGCTATGAACAGCGAAGATGGGCAAAATACGGTTATCTCCGGAAGCTTAGCAATGACGCAAAGCGGCACTCCGGTAACCAATGTGAGAATTGATCTGACTGATGCGTCCCGCAGTTACCCTTATTTAATATCAAGCACAAATACAGGTAATAAAGGACAATTTTCATTCTCACTTCCCAATAAATTAGTGTCTCAAATATTGGCTCAGTCCAACAATTTCGCGTACTCTATTTATGTTGGCAAAATGCTTGTAGCTACCCAGGTAGTGCCTTATACTGCGGGGCAGCAGTTGAAATTGGGGGTTGAAGACGTCGCTTACAATGATGCTGTGTCACAAAACAACACGCCAATTTCAGCAAACATTGCTGGCCAGGTTACTTTAAATACAAGCAAAGCTGGGGCGGCTAATGTTACAGTCGAATTAGCTGATTCTCAAACTACCAATTTGGGGGTAATGGGTAATGTTGCGGCTGATAACGCCGGTAATTTTACTATTTCATTGCTGGATGCAGCTTCAATTTGGCTAACTGGCCAGACAGTATTACCGGTGTATAATGTTTATTATGGAAGTACGCTTCTTTCCAGCAAGCAAATGATATTTGATGGTGGCAGCATTGCACTTGGTGTCGACGATAATGCCTATAATCAGGCAAGTGGTGGCGGGGGAGATACGCCACCCGATTTCCAGACCCTGGTTGATCAGATAACAGATATTAGAGTGCAGAAAGCTAATGCTTTTCAAAGCCTTAATGTAGAGCGTGAAGCTTTGAAGATTGCTCAGTATAACTTGGCTTACGCATCTGAAAATGGACTAGATACAACTGCTATTAATGGTGCTATAAGTACTCATACGCAGAATGTAAATAATCTTTCTGCAAGCTATTCGGGTATCCTTGATAATGAACAGGCAACATTAACGCAGTTTTTCTCTTATTACGATACACAGCAATATGCGGTCAGCCAATTGGGAGATAAAACGCCCATTCTATTTTTCCCTGTTCGCATAGAAACATCATTCCAGAGTAATAGTGGTAGTCCGCAATTGTGGGTGAGAATTTTTCCTGATGATATTGCTGTTGATACGCATGAGCAACTGTTATCTCAAAGTGAAATTGATCAGGGTGAGCAATACTGGCAAAGTGTTGCAGATGCTGGCAGCAACGATGTGGCTAAAACACAGGCTTGGGATTTATTATGCAGAAGCTTTGGTTACGAAAGGGCTGCATGGGTAACGCTGCAAACAAAACCGGCAAGCCTTACCACAACGCCATTGGTTTTTCCTTCGCTTACACCAAAGGCAGATTCATGGACACAGCAACCGGTAACACGTATTTTGCCTGATGCATTTGTAGTAATGTGTTATACCAGTACAGATTTTAGTAGCCCCAATTTCTCAGCTCAGACCAATTCTATCCCGGATGAGATAAAAATGGGTCTTGATCCTAATAATAATATAAATTTCAATCAAACAGGTGGCGATATAGTTGCGGATCCTGCTGCAGACATAGATTGGTTAATACATTTTGATGCTGCTGTTGCAAAAGGACTTGGTGTTAAAATTCCCATTGATAGTGCGTCTTTTACAAACGGCTTTACCAGGATTGTTGTTTTAGGGGTAAAAACATCACTTAATACTACACAATCACAACAGCGTTTGCAAGATCTTATTAACAGTCATCATTATACCGATGGATTTAGTCTGTTAGCGCAAGGTACCAGTACTAACAATACAGACACAGCATATTCAGGATATAGCTCGGTAGATTTCGGGAATGATACTACCTATGCTACAGAAGAGGAAGGAGATTTATTCACTCCAACAACAGCAAATCGTTCTAAAACAGATGGGCAGATATTATGCGAAGCCTTAGGAATTGATTATGATCCCTTATATCATATTTTTCATAGTAATGGATATGACATAAGAGATTCAATGAATATCAATATTGCTTTGTGGGCAACATCTTGGGGCTATTATTTAAGCGATATGATGGCACCTCTTGTATCAAGCACCACAGTTGATCAGCTTCGGGACTTTTTCTCTGATTATGTTCGAAGCAGGGGAGCTTTACCAAGTATTCGTTCAGGCCTCCAACCATACGGTATACTGCCTGCAACTGTTTATTCTAGAATGAATTGGGGTACAGATCCTATGGCTGGTTTATATTCCAATGTGCATAATGTTACCAGCATACTCGATACACATTTTACGCAATTTGCGTCTGCAATTCCAAATGCAACTGGTACATTAGGCAGTGACTCTGGCGGCAGCTCATCTTCACAAACGTTGTTTGACATTCTTGGACAAAATGCTGTTTCGCAGGATATGGTTCAACGAGTTGGGGTAGGTTCGGGATATATTTGGAATAATTTGGCTTATGCAGATAGGGAAGGGCAGCTTACACAGCAATGGCTTGGTATGCAGACAAATGCTATGAATCGTATTAATGCAGAATCTGGATTACAGTTAAACCCCTTCCCAAAGATTTCCCAGCTTAATTTTATGCCTGAACATTCATCAATGACTATTCCGCTAGTTGCAGATGCTACAGTTGATAAGAATAGCACATTGCCAGGCATAGGTAATTCTGAAATTAACTATTTACAGTTAATCGGGATGGCAACATTTACCGAACTAAGAGATGAGAATTATGAACGTTACCAGATAAATGCTCAACAGTTGCCGGATGCGTCTCTTTATAAATATACCAGGCAGTCGTTAATGCTGGAGTATTTTAACACTGCATGTAAGCTTCTGAATATTTCAGATGCTCAACGCTACGAACCCGAGCTGGTAAACGTACTTGGCTCAGACCAGAAGCCCCCATCAAATCCCGAATCTCCTTTTACTTTATATACTGGCAATAGTCGCTGGTCTGTAATGGCTACTCCGTATAATGGTTATCCTACTGTTGCAGACTTTATCGACTCTCCACAAGGTCTTCAAATGCCTGAGGCTGCTAATGTTGTGCAAACGAGAAATAGTATTCTCCAGTTGTCTCAAAACACTGTTGGCCAGCTGAATTTGCTTACTAGTGAGCTAATCGATGCTACTGCATACCGTTTAGATACTTGGCGTTTAGCTTTAGTAAATCAACGCTTGGATGATCTGAGAGGTATTGTAGATGGAAGCAGTAGCAGAAATGAAGGTATTATTATCGGTGCTTACGGATGGGTCGAAAACATTAAGCCACAAGGTACCAAAACTACAGTTGCGCCGCCAACATCAAACTTTACAGGTACTATATATTCTGATTCCGGTAACGAAGGGTATATACATGCTCCTTCTATTAATCAGGCTGCCGCTGCTGCCGTATTGCGCAATGGCTATGTGACAAGGGCTAATTCAAGTAATAGTTCTGTTTTATCGGTTAATATTTCTTCGGAACGAGTAAGAGCTGCCGAAGCTATTTTGGAAGGCCTGAGGAATGGTCAGCCAATCGGTCAGTTGCTTGGCGCGCAGTTTGAACAAAGGCTTCGCGATGAGTATATATATGATACTGCACATAGCCAATTTATCGATCCATTTATTAGCAACTTCCGTGAGAACTTTACATTGACAAATACTGTTACAGCTTATGACCCCAGTTTAGGAATAGAAAATATAAAAGCTGCAAACGTACTAGATGGTCTTAAGCTGGCAAATGCATTTAATACCGCAAATGACAATATTTCCACATTTTATACTAGCAATCCTGCTCTGACGTCGCTTCCTCCAATAAATCCATCATTACCTGCTAATATGACTAATATTGCAGACGCTATAACTTATGAATTAAATTGGCTGGTTGATATTCTTGATGCTACCGGTGATATGGCTACTGCAGAAGGCGTTTTCCAATTAGTGCAAGGAAACCAGGTAAGGGCAAGTGCGATTACAGACGCAATATCTAAAGGGAATTATATACCGGACATACAATTAATTGATAATCCTAAAACGGGCACTTCCGTAAATCAACGCTTCACGCTACATCTTGAACCTGATAATACTACGCCACCTTATTGGAGCAGTACTCATAGTGCACGTTCAAAGGCAGAACCATATTTAAATAGGTGGATTGGAGAACTTCTTGGCGATCCAGCACACATAAAGTGTAAGGTAACTAATACTGCGACAAATACTGATTCTGAAATTCTTCTGTCATATTTGGCTATTCAACCCTTGGATCTCGTGTATATGGTAAATGATGAATTGACTGACGATGCGTCTGAGCTTGCTCTAAGAATACGTAGCTATCAAAGAACGCATGATAGTCTTAATAGCTCTACAGGCCTTGCCATAAACTATTCACAGTATATAACATCCGGAGGGTTCTCGTTTGAAGAAATTCTTCCATTGCTTAAATATCTTCGCTCATTAATTATTTCATGCAGAGCACTAAAAACTACCGATTATATTACGCCAACAGATGCCGGAGGAGTTTCCAATCAATATGATTTTACTGATTATAAGCAAAGGGCAACAAATGCCAGAACAGATTTAGGAAATGCCTGGAGTGATTTGAACACGGCAAATAGTGCATTTATTGATACAACCGGAATAGCGACTATTAAAGCAAAACTTTTTGTGCTAAGTGCTTATGGATTTGACCAAACTGTATACGAGTATATTGACACTACCTCAAATGATTTTAACACATTAAAGTCTTATGCAAATGCAGTTGTAGCTGCCGCAAAAGCCAGGTTAGATCAATATGACGCTCTGAATATTTCTTCTTTAACTATTCCACCGGCTGACGCGGATGAGTTTGTTAGTACTTGTCTTCAAGGTTTGCAAGCAATATTTGGAAGGAAATTCAATGCATTGCCACTTTTTACGCTTCGCACGCAGGAACATGACATACTTTATAATGAACTTACTGGTGGTAGTACTTTGGGCACATTACTGAATGATCAGACCGGAAATCCTTTTGTTGTAGATGAATGGGCATCTGGTATTGCCAAAATAAGGAAGAATGTTGCCAACTACGAGTTGACTGCTATTATGGCATCTGCTATAAATTTAGATTCCTTTATTACAAATAG
>JBQCEX010000273.1:0-3878 GCA_051959855.1 Flavipsychrobacter sp.
GATAATTAATGGCATTATTGTATCTCAAGTTTAAACCTTACTTTTTTTATATACTTTTGAAATATAATTCTGCGTTATTACCCTTTTATATTTATTATAAACCCAATCGTTAACCTAACTTATTACGTCTATATCTACGTCTATTGTATATGTAGCTGTTTAAATTAATCCTTATTGTACCTTTTATGAAGAGAGCGATCTTTACCTCATTACGTTTATCGCTATTAGTAATTTTTTCATTACTATTTTCTACTAATAAATCTTATGCGTCCCATGTATTAGGCGCAGATTTTTACTACACCTGGGTGAGCGGCTATACTTATAATTTCACTGTTGTTATATACGGCGATTGTGCCGGCTCTGCTTTCCCTAATTTACCCACATCATCACCTGAAATTGTCATCCTTAACGGCTCTTCGCCAGTCGATTCATTTTCTTTAACCATTCAGTCTCCTACATCCGGTGTTGAAGTAACTCCGGTTTGTGACGCTTATAAAGACAGCACTACTTGCAAAAGAGGTACAATACCTGGCATTACAAAATTTGTTTACTCTGGTACCCGCACACTCTCTGGCACCTCTGCTAATTGGAAATTTTTCTTTAACGGCAATATGGGCGCATCTTCGGCAGCTGGCCGCAGTGGTGCCATTACAAATATTGCAGGCGGTACCCTTACCGGGCTTATAGCTACGCTTAATAACGTTAACGGACCAAATTCATCAGCTACTTTTACCACCATCCCTACCCCGTTCTTCTGCTTAAAGGAACCTGCAAGCTATAATCCGGGTGCAGTCGATCCCAATGGTGATAGCCTTTCTTTTGGGCTGGTACCGGCTATTGACGCCAGTATTAGCAGCACAAGCACTGTATTATATAATACAACGGGCTATGTATATTCTGCCACCAACCCTATACATGTAACATCAGGTACCTTAACTTTTAGCAGAACCACCGGGCAGCTCAACTTCTTTCCGGATATAAAACAACAATCCATAGTTGTAGAGCGTGATTCAGAATTTAGGGGTGGTGTGCTGGTAGGCAGTAGCATGCGCGAAATGAATGTTATTGTGCTCAATTGTAATAATCCGCCACCAAGCGGTAAAATCACCTCAAATACTGCCGGTACTATTATCGACAGTACAGATATTAAAGTTTGCCAGTCCGATGGCGCGTTCACATTTCATATCGACCCAACAAGCCCTGACAGTGCCAAAATATCTGTTACTGCTGCAGGTTTACCTGCAGGCTCTACTTATACAGTAACAGGCAATGGAACTAAGACACCAAAAGGAACTTTCTCCTGGAACGTTAGTTCGGTAACAGCAGGTAATTACACTTTCTTTCTCACCTTCCAGGATAGTGCATGTCCACTCTCCAGCAAGCAAACAGAAGCATATACTATTACTGTTTTAGCCAATCCAAGGCTCTCATTTTCACTGGTATCTGGCGCGACCTGCGTTAAGAAAGCTGTTTTTGATCTTACACCTTCGGGTAGTGGCCCTTGGACATTAAAAGCATTTCAGGGCTCTACTACCATTTTCAGTTATACGGGCATTACTGCTACAAAGAGGGATAGCCTGGCGCCTGGCACCTATACATTCAGAGTGATTAATAGTAATGGTTGCTATAAGGATACTACAATTACCATAAATCCTCCGCCTTCTATTTATCCTTCCTTATCATTTACATTACCTACCTGTGTAGGCGATAGCGATGGTAGTATAACGATAACCGGCACTAATGGTGTTGCTCCCTATACATATGCTATAGGCACGGGCGCTTTCTCATCTACTAATACATTCACCGGGCTGAAATCCGGCACATATACCTTACACGTACATGATGCTAATTTCTGTAGCAAAGACACAAACATCTTCTTCCCCGACCCGGCACCTATACATGCCAGCGTTTTGTTTACTAAGCCTCCATGTAACCATTTCAATACAGGCAGTATCTCTATTACAGCTACTAATAGCACTGGCCCTTATCTATATGCACTCGGTACGGGTTCATTCAGCTCTACGAATGTATACACTGGCTTGTACTCCGGCCCTTACATTATTCATATTAAGAATTCCGTAGGCTGTCTCTTTGATACCACGGTCATCCTTCCTGACTCTGTAAAAATTTCTGCTAATCTTACACTTACTAATATTCTTTGTCATAGCGATAGCACTGGCGCCATTACGGTTAATGCCTCCGGTGCGTTCGGCCCTCCATACACTTATCAGCTTAATACCGGCACTTTTGGTACAAGCAATACATTTTCCAACCTGCCTGCTGGTACGTTCTCCGTACATGTGCAGGATACGGAGCTTTGCCATTTCGATACTACTGTTACACTTACTGAACCTACTGCATTGGTGGCCACACATACCGTGATCAATGTAGACTGTTACAGCAATGCCACTGGCAGCATTACCGAGAATGCTTCCGGGGGTACGCCATCTTATACATATAGCTTTAACGGTGGCGCATATAGCAGCACAAATCTCTTTACTGGCCTTACTGCTGGCACATATATCATTGCAGTAAAAGACAATAATGGCTGTATTAAGTTCGACACTGCTACAGTCACACAGCCGGTGTTACTTACCCTGGACAGCGCAGTAGTGGTTAATCCATCCTGTTACGGCTCTGCAGATGGCACTGTAACACTCTATCCCGCTGGCGGTACTACACCATACAGCTATGCTGCAGATGCTGGTACCTTTGGCAGCAGCAGCACACTCACAGGCCTCGCCGACGGTACGCACATCTTCCATATAAAAGACACTCATGGTTGTACAAAGGATACAACTATCACATTGGTACAACCCACACCTATTATTCCATCTGCGTCAGTTACCAAGTCCGTCTGCAAAACACTTTCTAATGGTACTGTAACATTATCTGCCACAGGCGGTACAGGCCCTTACACTTACGCTAATGGTACGGGCACCTATTCATCAACAGCTACTTTCACACCATTAGCAGCAGGTACCTATACCTTCCATATTAAAGATGCTCATGGTTGTGTTAAGGACACAACAATTACCGTTGATGATTCTTTCCGCGTAGCCGAAACCTCTTTCATGCAGCCAGCCAATTGTTACAATGATCCAAGCGGCTATATAGTGCTCTATCCTTCAGGTGGTACAAATCCTTATACCTATGCCAATGGCACAAGTCCTTACCAAACAAATGATACTATTAAAAACCTGCTTGCAGGCACCTATACGCTGCACGTAAAGGATGCCAACGGCTGTATTAATGACACCACCCTCAGCGTCACACAGCCTACCAACATCCTGCCTGCAGTTATCAATGTCAGCCCTCAGTGTTATGCAGGCAGCGATGGCAGCCTTACTTTATCGGCTACCGGTGGTACGCCGCCTTATACCTTTGCCAATGGCACGGGCAGCTATACCTCATCAGGTATTTTCTCTGGCCTCACAGCAGGCGTCTATACCTTGCATGTGCAGGACAGCCACGGCTGTATTCATGATACTACAGTCATCGTCACACAACCCACTCCACTCAATTACGACAGCATTGTTATTTCAGAAGTAAAATGCTTTGGCGATAGCTCGGGATTCGTTACTGTATATGCAAGCGGTGGTATGCCTGCTTACATGTATGCTGCCAATAGCAAATCTTACCAATCCAGTAAGATTATTACTACCCTTAAGGCAGGTGCATCTGTTATTCACCTTAAGGATAATCATGGTTGTATACACGATACCACCATCACGCTCACACAACCCTCTTTACTCACCCCTGTTATTGACAATCTCATAGAACCTACCTGTGAAGGCTATGCGGACGGCTCTGTTGCTATGCATGGCAACGGTGGCACTCCTGCATACAACTACGCTATTGATGCCGGCACCTACGGT
>JBQCEX010000274.1:0-4593 GCA_051959855.1 Flavipsychrobacter sp.
CAAATAAAATGGGAAGGCATTGACGGCGATTAAAATATGATTAAATTATATGTTAATCAACCGTTATCCTTGCTTCTGCTTCTATATTTGCCCGGCAAATAAAATATTTTCGTCTTATTACATCGATGGATGCTGTGGCTTTGCACACAGCCTGGTTCTATTGACTATTGCAAATTCAGAAGAATGAAAGTAAGTGTACTGATGTGTGCGTATAATGCTGCACCCTACATAGACAAAGCTATTGAAAGCATTATTGCTCAAACTTATAGAAATTGGGAATTATTGATCAGCAATGATGCATCTACCGACAATACCCAGGAAATAATAGAAAAGTACCTTGGAGATTCCCGCATAAAACTATTTAATCAACCAAAGAATTTAGGATATCTCGATAACAAGAACTGGTTATTCGAGCAGGCAAACGGCGCATTAATAACACAGCTAGATGCAGATGATACCTGCTGTAGTGAACGCCTTGCCAAACAAGTGCAGGTGTTTATTGATAACCCATCTATAATGATTTGCGCAACCAATCATAAACTTATTGACCCGTCTGACAATCTGCTTCAAACTCCCACTACGCATGACCACGATCTAATAATTAAAGAGATTCAATTAGAGTACCCTTTCTGGTATTCATCGCTCATGTTCCGCAAGGAGGTGATTGATGAATTTGGACTGTTTTCTCCATATTTCGCCGGAATTGCAGGCGATGACCAATATTGGGCTTTCAAAGTAAACCAACGATACCCGATCTATTTTCTAAAAGATATATTGTACCACTACCGTATTCACCCCGAATCATACACTAATGTACTGGACAATCAACGTAAGCTAATTACCCCTGATATTTTAGCAGAGCTTTTCAGGCAAATAAAAGAAACCGGCACCGATTACCTGGAAACCGGCATGACTAACAAGATGTATCAATTTGAGCAGAAGCTCTACAGCAATTCAAAGCTAATGGCTGAAAAATACAGATTGTGGGCAGCAAAGGCAGTAGATAAAAAGGATTGGGAACAGGCAAGAATATTGTTGAAGAAATCGATGCAACTGAACAGATGGAATAAGGTAACTAACAGAACTCTTTTATACTTTTTAAGACGCCAGGCTAAAGAAAGAGGCATATCTTTATTTCAATCGCTGCTTTATTTCATTCGCCCTACCTTTATTCTAATGCCACTGCTTTATTTTCACAATCTTATAATAATGCTGTCATCAGAATTGTTTAACTCCTGCGATTTCAATATAGTTTCTGAAAACTTAATTGCGTCTTAACTATTTCAGCCTGTACACAATATATCTATATGTCGTGTGATGTTTATCATTGAAAACACCTTCTTCCAAATAAGCATTACCGCTACTTTTCAATATACTTACTGTTATTATCTTCTTTTCGCTCGGCAGTAATCGTTCACCTTTAGGTGTTGGTATTATTGTCTTTATCAACCGTGCTGTGTAGGTACAATCATTTATCCAGGTAATTTTAAAAACTACCTGCATATCATAAGTCTCTTTGATGCTACCAGGTTTTTGCCGGTACATCATTCTGGTCTCCAATGAATCATTGCGGTCTATGTAAATATTACTTTTATGTGCAGTATCTATAATCTTGAATTTCCCGGTGTGAAACGGCTTACAGTTTAGCTGCTGTGCCATCACTGACGCAGGGAATATGAAAACAGCTATTATCAAAAAAATATTTATCCAGGCTTTCATGCTGATAAATTTATCACAAAAACGAACATAATGCTAATTGGCTTGCCTAATTTAGCAGCATTTCAGCCCCATGAAATTATTTCTTATCCTGCTTTCATTGTCACTTTGCTCGCTTTCTGTGTATGCACAACGAGGTATCAATACAAAACCCAATTATGACTCAATACAAAACAGCTATGCGGGACTGGAGTATGTTCCAATCGATGTTACTTCGCTTAACGGATCACATATTACTAATGCGTCTTTAAAAGGCAAGGTGACCTGGTTAAATTTCTGGTTTGAGGCCTGCCCTGGTTGTCGCAATGAATTTGGTAAGCTTAATAAGCTATATGATAGCCTGAAAAACGATCCACAATTTCAGTTCATAGCTATTACCTACGATAAAAAGGAAACGCTACCGGCATTTATCAAACAATTTGATCTTCATTATCCCATAGCAACTGTCGGCAGCCAGGCTGAAACTGATAGGCTGAGCTATGCACATGGCTACCCTACCAACATTGTAATTGACAAACATGGTAAAGTAGCTCTTGTAAGATGGTGGCTTATGGAACGGGACGCAAAATATGGAATTACTCTTACTGACGCCTATAAGCTGATAGACAGCCTAAAAGCAGCACGATAGGTTAGCGAATGCTTCATTTAGGCTATATTTGGCATCGTTAACAGAAGAACTATGCTGAAATTTGAACGATTTACACTTGAGAATGGATTGAGAGTATTGGTACATGAGGATCATGCTACGCCCATGGTAGCTATGAATATACTTTATGATGTAGGCGCAAGAGATGAAGATCCTGAACGCACTGGTTTTGCCCACCTTTTCGAACATCTTATGTTTGGCGGCTCAGTAAACATTCCTGAGTATGATGAACCTCTGCAGATGGCCGGTGGTGAAAACAATGCTTATACTACCAACGATATAACCAACTACTATATACAGCTACCTGTGCAGAATCTGGAAACGGCTTTCTGGCTGGAAAGCGATCGAATGCTTTCGCTTGCTTTCAGCGAAAAAAGCCTGGATGTGCAACGTAAGGTGGTAAGTGAGGAATTTAAGGAGCATTACCTTAATCAGCCGTATGGTGATGCCTGGCATCATATCAGGCAACTAGCTTTTAAAAAACATCCTTATCAATGGATGACGATAGGTCTTAACCTGAAGCATATTGAGGATGCGAAGCTGGACGATGTAAAAGCATTTTTCTTTAAGCATTACACGCCAGCAAATGCAATACTCTGCGTAGCAGGCAATGTAACTGTAGAGCAAGTAAGGCAACTGACTGAAAAGTGGTTTGGCCCTATACCCGCCGGTGAAAAATACATGCGACATCTTCCTGCCGAACCTGTACAGCAGGAGGCGCGTATGGAAACTGTATACTCGGATGTGCCGCTGGATGCCTTGTATAAAACATGGCATATCCCAGGCCGCCTTTCTGCCCCATATTATGCAGGGGATTTAATTACTGAAATAATGGGTAATGGCTTTGCATCTCGCCTATATCAGCGCCTGGTAAAAGAAGAACAAATGTTCAGCAATATCAGCTGCTATCACACGGGTAGTCTTGATCCGGGATTGCTGGTGGTGGAAGGCAAGATAAAAGAGAACAAAACCCTAGAAGAAGCAAATGCTGCTGTAGAAAGAGAAATAAATATCCTGGTAAACGAAGGCGTTACTGAAGAAGAACTGCAAAAGGCTAAAAATAAAATAGAAGCAATGATAGCCTTTGAGGATATGACATTACTCAACAGAGCTAATAATCTTGCATTCTATGAATTGCTGGGCGATGCGGAGTTAATTAACCAGGAATGGAGCAAATATCAGGCAGTAACAAGGGATTTTTTAAAGCAGACTGCCGCTGACATTTTCAGGCCAGGAAACAGCAGTACTCTTTTCTATAAAAAGAATGCTGCTGCAGTTGCATAATAGCAGTTACCTATGAAGCAGCTTATTATTGTATTACTATTGCTTACAGGGCAAGTTGCAACTGCCCAACAGCGATCTGCCGGTACATATAGCAGAGGTACATGGAATAATTTTGATTCCATTTTCAGGAGTCATATCGGTAAGCAATATGTACCGTTTGATGTTACTACAACTGATGGCAAGCATCTTACCAATGAAACATGCAAAGGGAAAATTCTGATCCTTAACTTATGGTTTGAGGAATGCGGTGGCTGTAGAGGAGAAATAAAATATCTAAATGCTTTATACGACAGCCTGAAACATGACCCTTCTATAGAATTTGTAGCAATTACATTCGACAAAGAAGAGACGTTGTCTGCCTTTGTTCAAACCTTCAAGCTACACTACCCTATTGCCACCGTGCCCAGCCAAACGGAGTCGTATAGACTAAATTACCACATGGGATTTCCTACAAATTTCATTATTGATAAAACAGGTAAAATAGCCATGATGAAACTGGGTATTTCAGAAAGAGAAAGCCAAATTAACATGTCTTTACAGCAGGTTTATGATAAAATAGCTGAACTAAAATCAACTAACTAATTACAGCAACGATACTATTATGCTTTTTGAAGGAAGGTTTACAAATGATCGCGGTGCTTTCGATAATCGTATCACACGCTTGTTTGGAATAAAATATCCCATCATCCAGGCAGGCATGATATGGGCCTCTGGCTGGCGCCTTGCTGCTGCCGTGAGCAACGCAGGTGGTCTGGGCATTATAGGAGCAGGCAGCATGTATCCTGAAGTGCTGCGTGAGCATATTCAAAAATGTAAGCAGGCAACATCAAAACCTTTTGGGGTAAACCTGCCGTTATTATACCCTGATATTGACAAGCACGTCGCTATCATACTCGAAGAGAAAGTGCCGATTGTCTTTACCTCAGCTGGGAACCCCAAAACCTGGA
>JBQCEX010000275.1:0-4283 GCA_051959855.1 Flavipsychrobacter sp.
AATGAAATGCCGCGCAATGCTATTGCTACAGAGCTGGTAGACGATGTATTGCCCGTTGCCGAAATACCGGAAAAGATTATTGCATACAAGCTCAGTCTTGGTTCTGTTGAAATACCGGTAGATAGTGAGAAACGTGTCGAAGAGCAGCAGCATGCTTTACGTGAGGTGTTCTCTCATTTGCGCCTGCGCACAGGTCACGATTTTCTAATTATAAACGCCCTACCTTATTACGCCGTATAGAACGCCGCATTAACATTCGCAATCTGCATAGCCTGCAGGCCTATGCAGCTTATCTGCATCATAATCCTGATGAAGTGACTGCCTTGCTAAAGGACTTGTTGATCTCGGTCACCAATTTCTTCCGCGATAAAAAGGCATTCGAGGCGCTGGAACATGATGTGATACCGGCTATTCTGCAAAATAAAAAAGCCGAAGAACAGGTGCGTATATGGGTCGCTGGTTGCGCCACAGGCGAGGAAGCTTATTCCCTTGCTATGTTATTTGCAGAAAAAACGCTGGGAGCCATCGATGCGCCCAAAATACAAATATTTGCAACGGACATTGACGAAGCTGCAATAGCCATCGCTCGCGAAGGTTACTATACCATCAATGATGCTGCCGATGTGTCACCGGAGCGTTTAAGACGTTTCTTTAATAAAGAGGGAGAAGGGTATCGCATAAGAAGGGAAATGATTCTGTTTGCCAGTCACAATTTTCTTAAAGATCCGCCCTTTTCGCACCTTGATCTTGTGTCTTGTCGCAATGTCTTGATATACCTCAATCATGCTGCGCAGGAGCGTGTAATGGAAACCTTCCACTTCGCGCTCAAGCCAGGTGGTTACTTGTTCCTTGGCTTATCAGAATCAGCTGAGAATGCTAATGATCTGTACACCACTTTCAATCGGGAATTTCATATTTTCCAGTCACGGCAAATAACGCTTAGCAGCTATCCTGTGCCGGAGTCTGTCCCCAGTTTCAAGTTTACGGAGCCTGCCATTTCTCCGGCCGTTATTTCCCAGGAGAATCGCGCACGCGAACGTGTTACAATGAGCGATCTGCATCAGCGCTTATTGGAAGAATATGCGGCACCCTCCATAGTGGTCAATGAAGAGTACGACATTTTGCACCTTACCGAGCGTGCTGGTAAATATCTGCAGGTTACTGGCGGTGAGCCATCGCAGAATCTGCTGAAACTGATCAGGCAGGAGCTTAGGCTCGAGTTGCGTTTAGCTCTTTACCAGGCGGTGCAGCGGCAAACTGCTGTAGAGGCCAGGGGCTTGCGTGTTAATATTGACGGGCAGGTTGAGAACCTCAACATACATATACGGCCTGTTTTCAGGCAGGGTGACATAGCAAACGGGTTGATTTTGGTCATTTTCGAGCGCAATGCCAGGAAGAGGCTACGCAGGAGGTAGTGCTTTCGTCTGATGAACCTGTAGCCCGTCAGTTAGAAGAAGAATTAATGCGCCTTAAAACACAACTGCGTGCCTCCATCGAACAACATGAATTTCAACAGGAGGAGCTAAAGGCTTCGAATGAAGAATTGCAGGCCATGAATGAAGAGCTGCGTTCTGCAGCCGAGGAACTGGAAACCAGTAAGGAAGAACTGCAGTCTATTAATGAGGAGCTACGCACAGTAAACCAGGAACTGAAAGTAAAAGTTGAAGAAACTACACTGGCCAGCAATAATCTGCAGAACCTCATCAACTCTGCAGAAATAGCCACTATATTTCTCGATCGCAGTTTCCGTGTAGCACTGTTTACACCACCGGCCAGAACTATTTTCAATCTTATTCCCAATGATATCGGCAGACCGCTGTCCGATATTACTAATAAGTTGAACTATCCTGATATTATTGGCGATGCGGAAACCGTTTTGGATAAATTACAAACCATAGAACGTGAAGTGGACGCATCCGATGAGCGTATCTTTCTCATGCGCATACTTCCTTATCGCACGGAAGAAGATCGCATAAATGGTGTTGTAATTACTTTCATTGATATGACGCAGCATAAAAGGGCCGAGAAGGTGCTGCGTGAAAATGAAGTATGGCTGGACGGTCAGAAAGAGGCATTTCAGGCGGCCATGAGCGGACAACCCTTATCCGCATCCCTTGGTGCACTTGTCCGGGTAGCTATTGCACAAACGGAAGGTGAAGCTCGCGCTGCTTTCTATCTGGTACCTCAGGAGGGGCTAGGGCTGCATTTAGTTACAGGCATGTCAGACGATTATGAGCGGGATGTCAATGGCTTTCAGGTAGGCCCTGAATCCTTTGCTTATGGGTTGGCGCTGCATACAGGCGAGCCGGTTATTACTCCCGATGTCGAAAAAGAACCGCGATGGGAATCTTGGCGGGAACTTGCCCGCAACTATCATTACAGGGCTTGCTGGTACTTTCCTATCAGAACTAATGGTGGCCCTGTCCTGGGCACTTTTGCTATGTACTTTACAAACCCGCGCGAGCCTAAACCACGCGAACTCGAACTTGCTGGTATTTTAACCCACGCAGCTGCAATTATTGTTTCCAGGCATACCGAGCTGCAGGAACGTGCGCAGGCCGAAATGCCTTGCGTTATAGCGAACAGCAACTGAAGGAGTTGTTAAAAGTTAGGGAAGAATTTATCGGCATAGCAAGCCATGAATTGAAGACACCTGTCACCAGCATGAAAGCATATGCTGAAATAGTTAAGGAGCGCCTGGATCAAATGGGAGATGTCAAGGATAGTGAGTTGTTGATAAGGTTGAATACACAAATAGATCGCCTTACTGCGCTCATCAACGATCTGCTGGATACTACAAAAATATCTGAGGGGCAATTACAGCTCTCCGTTCAGCCTGTGGAGCTAAGTCAGTTATTGCAGGAAACGCTGGAGGAAGTAAAGCGGACTACTGCTCATCATTTTCAAATTAATATAGAGCATCTGCAGCCTGTAATGGCCGATCACGAACGTATTAGGCAGGTAATAAGCAATTTACTGTCAAATGCCATTAAATACTCGCCTAAGGATACAACGATAACGGTTGCCGCAGCCAATATGGAAAATGGAGTTCAGGTAACCATACGTGACGAAGGCTTTGGTATTCCTGATGAAGATCAAGGGAAAATATTTGACCGCTTTTATCGCGTTTCTTCAGGCAATCAGGATACCTATCCAGGTATGGGTCTGGGGTTGTACATATCCGCGCAAATTATACAACGGCACGGTGGCACAATTGATGTACAAAGTAAATTAGGTAAGGGTTCTGCCTTCACTTTTACATTACCATATCCAAACACTACTCTATGAAAAAAATAATTCTGGTTGAAAATGATGCAGCAATACGTGATGCTTTTTCATTAGCATTTGATCAGGAAGTTTATCAGACAGTTGTTTACGAAAGCGGGGATACCATTTTACGCAACACGGCAGAGGTGCCGGATATATTTGTAATAGATAAGAATATATCCGGTATGAATGGGCTGGAGGTTTGTAGCTTTATTAAGGCAAGCGAGCAGTATAAAGGTATCCCGGTTATCATTCTTTCTGCCAGTCCGGACATAAAGGAAGTTGCCAGGCAGGCAAACGCTGATGACGCGATTGCTAAGCCCTTTTCTTTGAAAGATTTGCGTGAAGTAATATCAAAATATACTTCGAATTAAAATATAGTCGGCACTTTAAATCAAGCGCTCTCTTTGATGATGGTCACTATAGGTAGTGATGGCCGTCATCATTTTGCAAATGCCGCTTTTATACTTTTATCGAAAGTATATACGATGAAGCCGGATTATATAGTTGCTATTGGTGGTTCAGCTGGTTCTCTTATGCCTATGGTTAAACTTTTCAGTGGTATATATAGGGACAATGCATGTTATGTAGTTCTCCGGCATATTGCAGCTAATGCTGTCAGCCAGTTAGACAGAATACTTAGGAAGCATTCTACCCTGCAAATTAAAGAAATTGAAGACCTGACTGAATTGAACAGGAATACCGTATATATCTTACCTCCCGGGTCCTATGCAATTCTCGCCGATGGAAAAATTGCTTTAGTTAGAAGACGTGGGTATCCCAATTGTGCAATCGATGTATTTATGAATTCCATGTCTATGGAATATAAAAATAAGGCTATAGGTATTATTCTTTCCGGCACCGGCACAAATGGCACTGAAGGCATTATTAATATAAAGAAAAATGGAGGCTTGGTCTTGGTACAGCAACCTGCCTCCTGCGAATTCGCCTCCATGCCCGAGTCCGCAATTGAAACAGGATGTGTAGATAAAATATTACTTCCCGAAGAAATGCCT
>JBQCEX010000276.1:0-6567 GCA_051959855.1 Flavipsychrobacter sp.
CTTATCATTCTGCCGGACATGCAGGCGCTTTCATAAAAAATATATTTATTACCTCTAATGCGATAACCCCCGGAGAAAGCTATGTATTGCATATAAAAGGTAATGTAACACCGCGCAGTACAGATAAAAATCAGCAATAAGATTATTGAATAACGCATGGCATTGTCTAATTTTGCGCCATGCCAGTCATTTCTCATCGTGGCGCTGTGATGCCGCCATCGCCCATACGTAAATTAGTTCCTTTTGCAGAAGCTGCTAAAAAGCGTGGTACTAAAGTTTATCATTTAAATATAGGTCAGCCTGACATAGAAACGCCCAAGGCCATACTTGATGCTGTAAAACATGCCGATATAAAGGTGCTGGAATATAGCCATAGTGCAGGTATGGAAAGCTATCGCAAAAAATTGGTAGAATATTACAAGCGTAATGATATAGAGGTAAACCATAATCAGATAATAGTAACAACAGGTGGCTCAGAAGCTATAGCATTTGCCATAATGAGCTGTATGGACCCAGGTGATGAACTTATCATTCCTGAACCTTTTTATGCAAACTATAATGGCTTTTCCACCAGTGCCGGTGTGAAAATAGTGCCTATACCGTCAAGCATTGAAAATGGATTTGCACTGCCATCGATTGACGCTTTTGAAAAAGCCGTAACGGAGCGTACGAAAGCCATCATGATATGTAACCCTAATAATCCTACGGGTTACCTGTATAGCCGCGAAGAGCTTGACGTGCTGAAAGAAATATGCCTGAAGCATGACCTTTTCCTGTTCAGTGACGAAGCTTACCGTGAATTCTGCTATGATGGCAGAAAACATATTTCAGCGTTGTCATTGCCGGGACTGGAGCAACATGCTATATTGATGGATACTATCTCTAAAAGATACAGCGCCTGTGGTGGCCGTATTGGTGCATTTATAACCCGTAATCAACAAGTGCTGGATGCCGCTATGAAGTTTGCACAGGCAAGGCTAAGCCCGCCAACATTTGCGCAAATATTAGGTGAAGCAGCGGTGGACCTTCCTGCCGACTACTTTGACGGAGTACATGCAGAATATACAGCACGCAGGGATTTGCTGGTAAAACGCTTGCAAGCAATGCCGGGTGTTACATGTCCATTGCCGGGTGGTGCTTTCTATGCAATGGCGCAATTGCCGGTAGCGGACAGCGAAAAATTCTGCCAGTGGTTGCTGGAAGAATTTTCTCATAACGGCGCAACCGTAATGATGGCACCAGCGGCGGGTTTTTATGCAACACAAGGCAAAGGTAAGAACGAGGTGAGACTTGCCTATGTGCTGAACGAACATGATATAAATGAAGCAATGGATTGCCTGGAGGCTGCGCTGAAAGTATATAAAGACTAAGCAACTCAATAAATAGAAAAGGAAGGCCTGCATTTTTGCAGGCCTTCCTTTATACCGTTATAGAGGTGAACTCAAATTTCTGCCCATTGAATAATCCTTTGTCACTGAGCTTAAGGTTAGGAATAACCAGTAGTGCCATAAATGAAAGTGTCATAAATGGAGCCTTTAACTGCGTGCCGAGTTCTTTTGCCTTAGCATCAAGAATGGCATATTGACTTGCTACTTTATAGCCATCTTCCGTACTCATTAAGCCCCCAACCTGTAGTGGCATACAATCAATGTCCGTGGCGTTTGAAGCAACGGCTATACCACCTTTACTTTCTATCAGTTCATTTACTGCAGCGCAAATAGATGCATCATCTACACCTATGGCAATAATATTGTGACAATCATGCGCAACAGTGGATGCAAGTGTACCATGCTTTAATCCGAAGTTTTTGATAAATGACATAGCTACCGGTGCATTAGGTTCATAGCGGTTAATGACAACAAGTTTAAGTACATCGCTTTCGACATCACTAACTAATTTGCCATCCTCTATCTTGGCCGGAAGTATTAACTCATTAGTTATTAGCTGCCCTTCCAGTGCCTCAATTACACGCACAGATGTCTTGTTGTCTGCCTGTATTTCGAAATCGGAAACAATTCTTTTGTTCGCCCTGAAATTATTAATTGTATCAACCGGAATGTCAGGCAGTAACGATCTCCCCATTTCTGCAACTAACTGGCCATTAATATAGGTCTGAAGAATATCAAATTGCTGAGGGCTATTTATAACTATAAAATCTGCGGGATCACCCACTCTTAAATGACCAACAGGTAGCTTATAGTGCTGTACAGGATGCAAGCACGCTGCACATAGTACATCAAATAAATTATACCCCCTGGCCAGGGCTCTTTTTACATGGTTGTTGATATGATGCAGTACAAGCTCGTCAGGATGTTTGTCGTCACTGCAAAACATTACTTTATCAGGATGCGATCCTAATAGCGAAACCAGCGCATCAAAATTCTTAGCGGCGCTACCTTCTCTTATTAATATGTGCATCCCTGCCTTTATTTTATCAAGCGCTTCTTCCAGTGTAAAGCATTCATGATCGGTGGTGATACCTGCAGCGGCGTAGGCAATCGCTATATCGCCTTTTAAGCCGGGGGCATGTCCATCTACAGGCTTGTCAGCCTTTTTTGCAGCTTCTATTTTCGCCATTACTTCCACATCCTTATGCAGTACCCCCGGGTAATTCATCATTTCAGACAAATACCAGATATCAGGATTATTGAGCAGCTCGCGCACCGCATCAGCATTAAGCGTAGCACCGGCTGTTTCGAAACTGGTAGCAGGTACACAGGATGGTGCACCAAAGAAAAATTTAAATGGAGATTGCTTGCTATTGCTGATCATGTATTGTACGCCTGCCGTACCACATACATTAGCTATTTCGTGTGGGTCGGAAACAGTTGCGACAGAACCGTGCACCACTGCTAATTTTGCAAATGCCGTAGGCACAAGCATAGAGCTTTCAATATGCACATGTGCGTCAATAAAACCAGGCAACAGATACCGGTCCGGTGCATCGTCTATTTCATTAATGGCAGTGATAATGCCATTTTGCACTACTATTTCAGCTGGATAAATGCGTCGTTGAAAAATATCTATGAGCTGCCCTGAGATATTAAATGAATTCATTTTAAAGGATTGATTTACCTGAACGTGCCATCTGCACTTTCATGTTGATAAGATGAATCATAAGATTTGCCCGGTTTTTGGCCTGTTCTGCATTTTCCCCGGCAAAAAACTGATCTACTGTTTCCGTCCATAATTGCACCCAACGATCATAATGTTGCTGCTGCAGCGGAATTTGTTTGTCAATATCTATATGTTTCTTTATCACATTGCCGGCATAGCCTGGTATACTGAGCAGAACACTTCCCCAGAACTGATACATAATAGGTAAATGATGCGACCAGTCGTCACCAATAATATCATTGAAAATATAGCCTATCACGTCATCTGCCCTTACTTTATCATAAAAGCTATCTACCAGCAGCTTAATATCCTCCGGACTTAAAATATCGTTTTTCATCCCTTTCTTTTTAACCAATGCAAAATTACTTTTATTTATGTGTTAGTGTTTGTATATAATCATTGTACTATTGTTTATTTTTATTCTTTTATAGCTAGGATGAGTAACCCCTCATGACTAAATACCCGATTTTTATATTATTTATCTTTCTATCATTGAATGTATTTGCATCAGGCGATACAGCCTCCATGGTGCATTTCAATGTTGATAACGGGCTCCCTTCAAATAATGTGTATGCAGTAACCCAGGATAAATATGGTTACATATGGTTCAATACAGACAATGGTGTAGTAAAATATAATGGTTACAATTTTAAGCTATTCACCATCTCAGATGGACTTCCTTCTAATGATGTGTGGAAGCTATATCCGGATAATATGGGGCGGCTTTGGGTATGCACGCATTCATACAAGATAGGTTATATAAAAGATGACAAGTACGTAAATGTTATCAGCTCGAATGATAAAATAATTCATCCGTTCTCTATTACCTGCGATAATGAAAAGACTGTAAAATTCTTTTATCATGAGCATGCGAATATGACGGCGCTTGTAACTATCGATAGTAATGACAAGTTTACAAAAATATATGTCGACACCCTTAGTCCGAAGTGCGATAATGCCGGAATAAGTGATGATGGAAAAGCTATGCTGGTGCTTATAAATAGTAAAGATAACAAGATTTTCTTCAGTCGCTTTTCCAATGGAGCCTATACATTTTTTGAAAAACCAATAAATTTTTCTCTGAAGTCATCTAATAAGCATTACGGACGCATTGAATGCTATAATGGGAGATTGCTGAGTTCGTATGAATTTAGCGACCATTTTTTATTCATTGATAGTAATAGCACTTTTTATAAGATTATATATTTTGATGCACTTGGTGGAGAAAAGAATGAAACATTATATGTTCAATATGTAACTGGCGATTCGCTTTATATTATTACTGATAAGGCTATTTATTTATTTGATCTTTATTTCAAATCTTTTAGAAGATTTTCGACAAATAATTTATTACCAGGAAATCCGCAGATTACCTTTTATTATCGTGATAAGCAGAAAAATGAATGGTACGCAACAAAGAATGATGGCGTATGGGTGAAATTTACTAACTCTAATTTATTTACTCGCGATAATAGGTTAGCCATTCTTTCCAATGCAAAATGTATTGGCATACTCAATAACGGAACATCTTTTTGGTTTAACGAAAACAAAAATGATGTTTACAAGTTAACAGATGATAAGAAACTAACAGAGATTAAACCACCTGTAAATAATATTCCACGTGAGATAGTTACCAGGAATGACTCGGAAATATATTTCTGTGCTGACAAAGGAGCGTATATCTGTAATCTTAAAACCTTAGTATATACATCCATTGCAGATTATTTTTCATTGGATACCGTAAAGCGATTCAACCAGATATTATGGCCTCCTATAGTTACTGATGCAGATGCAATGAATTTTGCATTCGACAACCTGGTTGATCTGTATCCGATAAACTCCAATAAATGGTTGTCTTATAGCCTGAACCCAGCTTGGGTGCTTACAGAAATAAATGGTAAAACGGCAAAATTAACAACTCTTGATGTAGAGCGATACAATAATGTATGGTTTGATTCGACTGATAATTTGTACCTGTTTAATAATATCAACAAGGTTGCTGTTTATAATGCGGTTAAAAATAGGTTTACTTATATAAGCAGCAATCAGCTGCAATTACTAGGTGTTAAATATATTCTGGGTATTATTTCCGATTCTTACTCAAACATATATTTACTGGATAATGATAAGATCATCGTATATAATGTAAAGAAGGGGCAAACACGCTATCTGCAATGTAACTTCAATTTATCGGACGTAATTATGAACGTGCATGCAAACAAGCTGTTAATAGCTGGAAAATTTGGCCTTGCATATGCGAATATTAATGGTCCCCTGTCAGTAGGTAATTTTTATGTTGCGCCGAACGCAAATGATTATAATCGTATTTATGCTTTCAAGGTGAACAGTTTTGGTACAGTATATCTTTCTACAGACAAAGGCTTTTTTGATTTTTCAATAAATAGTTTGTTAGGTAATAAAGGATTGCTTTATCCATCCAACCCAGGCTTCTTTAAAATAATAATTGCATATCCCAAACCGCAGCGCATAATGGACGGCGATACTGTATCTATATCGCAAAATATACCAAAAATAAACCTGGATATAATAAATCTCCTAGGCAAAGGGATTTTGCAATATTCTTATGTCATTGATAACTCTGCAGACTGGCAGCAAAGCAATACCGGTGAAATATTTATTGGCAACCTAAAAGCCAATTACTACTATAAAATAACATGCTATGTAAAAGATAGCAGGTGGAACAGTAACAGTTTTGCTTTTTATGTATTCAGACCACCATATTGGTGGCAAACAAAAAAGTGGTTAGTTGTTTTTATTATTTGCAGTATTGTTCTTTTTGCTGTTTTTGTTTTAATGATTGTTTTGCTTACACGTTATATTGTTGCTCGTTCTAACGAAAGAAAACGTGTACTTACAGAGCTTGAGTTACGTGCTGTGTATGCGCAAATAAACCCGCATTTTATTTTTAATACACTTAGCGCTGCATTATTTTTCATAAACAGAAAACGCTTTGATGATGCTTATGTACATGTAAATAAGTTTTCGAAGTTGATAAGGGCTTATCTTAAATCATCGCAGGAGCGGTATGTAACGCTTGCAGAAGAAATAGAAATGCTAAGGAATTATATAGAGTTGCAGCGCACCCGTTTCGAAGATAAATTTGAATATAGAATAGAGGTAGATAATAAGGTGCCGATAAAGAATATAAAGATACCTTCTCTGCTGTTGCAACCATTAGTTGAGAATGCTATTAATCATGGCTTGTTTCATAGAAAGGAGGGCGGTAAGCTTGAAATTTCATTTATGCAGGGGAGTAGCAATGATGAGCTTATTTGTGTAATAGATGATAATGGAATAGGTCGCATAGCTTCAAAAGAAATCAAGAATCGCAATAGCATAAAGCAGGAGTCCTATGGGACGAAGCTGACCAGGCAGCTGATAGATGTGTTTAAAGAATTTGAACACATGAATATTTCGCTGGAATATGTA
>JBQCEX010000277.1:0-4387 GCA_051959855.1 Flavipsychrobacter sp.
TTTGAGCTGGAATGATGCACTGTCAACACACGAAAATGCCGTAGTAATAATCAATTTAATAGTATGTGGTGCACCATCCTGCATAGCGCTCTGGTCGCAAGGTCTCACAAAGTAGCTGCTATTCCCGTTCTGAACAGTTACATTATCTATCAGGAATTGGTAATTGCTATAGCCGGCCGGCCCATGTATAGTATCTTGTCCATCAAAACACAATGTGTCGCAGCCGTGAACGAACACTGAAAAATCAGGCAGCGGAGAAATATTAGCTGTACCTGTAGCCTTACCTTTGCAATGATTAACATCTGTCACTGTAACCGTATAGCTACCATTGATATATACTGCAATGCTGCTGGTAGTTTGCCCGGTATTCCAGCTATAGGTATAAGGTGCTGTGCCAGTAACACCGGCGGTCATTGTTATAGGGGTGCCTGCGCATACCGCACTTACCGTGCTTGGGGTAACAGTGACAGTTGGCGATGCAAATACAGTAACAGTATCTTTTATTGCAGCAGAACAGAATGGGCTCGACTTTAATGTTGCCACCAATATGATTTCATAAGTTCCTGCCGCCGCAGGAGTAAATGTAATACCGGCGCCGGTATCTGACTGGCTGTAAATAGTGCTAATACCATTGATCTGCCAGCTAAATGAGAACAGTGATGATGAACCATTATTGGTTATAGAATAAGATTGTCCCGTACATAACGAATCGGAGGTAATAATGCGGACAGCGGGCTTAGGATATACGGTAATATTGCTTGATAACTGAACCTTGCAGCCATTAGAATCTGTAACTATAGCGGTGTAAGAACCTGATGTAAAAGCACTGTATTGAAGGCCGCCAAGTGAATCAACTGTTGCAGGCGTCCAAATGACTGATATAGGGTTGCCGAATCCCGATGGCTTGTTGATCGTCAATTTAACAGAATCGCATTGCGGACTGTTGCTGGTCAATGTATAAGCAACGGGGGCAATGGTTGTTAATATCAGCGTTTTCGTTTCAATACAACCATAAATGTCTTTAATCGTTAGCGTTACGGTATGTGTGCCTGCATTTGTATAACTATGCTGGGTTACAGAATCGTGGCTATGGGCTGAAGTATCGCCAAAGTCCCAATCAAAAGAAGCCACATTCGTACTGGTAAACGGGGAGGTATAGTTAACAGAGAAACTTACAGGTGAGCCTGCACAGGCTGGATTAGGATTAGCATTAATCGTAAATGCCGGCTTGATCACTGTAATAACCTGTGATGCAGTGCATGGATTACCATTAAGCGTGTATGTAAGGGTAACTGTATCTGTGCCGCTATTTGCATAGATATGAGTTGTTGAGGTATTAGTATTACCGTCACCCCAATTTACAGAGGTAAATGTGAACGTTGCTCCGGTTATAGCTGATGAGAAATCTAAAAGATTAATAGAACAAGTATCATGCACGAGGCTGAAATTGACCACCCCGCCTACGGGAATATCAATAGAGCCAAGGTTACAATCAAGAAACAAATGGTAGTATGACGGCAAACTGTAAGTATGCGTCAGCACGTAAGTATGTGTAGTAGTATCGTAAAAGCTATAAATATTGGTCGTATTACCATCCCCCCAATTGAGGTTAATAGAATCGGGTGGACTAAAAGTGCCACATTGAGGAAATGGATTAATAGTGAGCTGTATCGCATTGCAATTCTGGTACGAATAAGTAATAGTATAATGACAGTTAACCGGATTTTGTGTACATCCGCTATCGCTGCCGCTACCTGCAGGACATCCTACCGTTAACGATGCAGTTTTAGTACAGGAAACTGGATTGCCATTGTAGGTGTACGTAAAGCTAACTGTAACAGTATAGATGCCAGGTGTGGGCGAAGTTACAGAGCAGCTCGGCGTAGTGCCGCTACAAAGGGTGCCGCCACCAGGATCCTTAAATGTATAATTAGTAACTGTGTATCCCGAGCCGACAATAGTTGCAAGTGTAAAGGGTTGCAATACAGAACCTACGCATTGCACTGCAGTAGTGGTAGATAAAGTAATGACAGGAGCAGGTACCTCAACCAAAGTGAAGTATATTTTCTTCTTACAGCCAAAGGAATTAGTAACCTCTACATTATGCTGTCCGGCAGTATTAAAGCTATGGCTGGCCCCTGTAAAACTGCCATCCCATAAATAAGTGGTACCGCCGGTAGCAGTAATAGTAGTTGATGATCCGGAGCAAAACAACAAATTGCCTGAAATAGCAGCAGTGGGCTCCGGCAGTAAAGTGCCTGCGGCATTTAGCACTGCAAAATTGGCATTAGTGCAGCCGTTTATTATTGTTGCGGTAACAGTAACGGCTGTTGAGGTGGTTACTGTATACCAAGTAACGGTTGCATTCTGCGTACCTTGCCCAGCCGTAACAGAGCCCGCAGTAGCAGGCGATACCGTCCATTGAATGGTAGTATTTGCGGGCAGAGACGAAACGCTAAAGCTATTTTGTCCGTTGCTACAAAGGCTACCTCCGCCGGTAATGGTGGGACGTGACACTGTATCAACATTTAATGTATCAGCAGGAGACATGCAACTATCCTGCATTGCCACTGCGATAACAGTGCCTGTTGTAAAATTTGAGGGCCATGTTACCTGAATATTATTGCCTGCGTTAACGACTGTAGCCGTATTGGGTGTGACGATCCATGTCACAGGTCCGGCGCTTGCAGCAGTATAAGTATAGGTACAACCCGGCATTACCTGCAGCGGCCCACTAAGCGTAGGCGCAGGAGGCAATGGATGAATGACAATTGTTGCAGAGGGGGTGTTACAATAATTTGGATTGGATGCTGTGATGGTGTATGTTCCTGCTGTACCGAACGAACAATTAAAGTTACTGCCTGATGGAGTGCAAGCAGCAGATGGAGTTACACTCCATGCAGTAGTACCTGAACCGGCAGTGGATGTGAAAGTAACAGACTGATTTACACATGCGTTAGCAGGTCCATTTACCTGGAATTTAGGTTTCACATTTACTGTTATTGTTCCCATACCTGTACATTCCAAAACGTCATTGCTCATGTTACAAGTGATTGTAAAGGTGCCGGAAGATGGCCAATGGACTTCTACCTGGCTTGGATTTGCCGGGTTGGGTATAGAAAACGGAACTGTGGGGCTAATAGACCAATTATAGTTTGCGGCCCAAATTGCCGGAGCGCTATATACACTTACAGAACCAGCGCATACCGTACTGCTACCTGTTATAGTGAATGGCCCTTTGGGCATTATTGGAATATAGAACGTACTTGCATACGGACAACATCCGCTTCCGGACGGTGTTAGGATAATGCTTCCTAAGGGCACTGTATTCCAGTTAAAAGTGGCGCAACTACCGGAAGACACAACTGTGTTACCGGTATTGGCACTCCAGGAATAAGTGCAACCGGAAGGATTGCTTGTTATACAATAAGTTCCTGTTGTACTATCACACACGGGACTAAGACAGCCCACAACAGGTCCGGGATTATTGTCCACAATAACAGTTATATGAGTTGTGTCTGTGCAGCAAGGCGTGATCTGCCCATTCTGATTAACACCCGCAATAGCAACCAGTGTAACCGTATAAGTACCGGAATTAGCATATAAATGAGGTACAGGGTTTCCTGCGGAATTACTTGTGTTAGAAGCGCCGGAGGATGGATCTCCGAAATCCCAGCTGTAAGCTACCCCTCCTATTGAACCATTGATGAAATAGGCAGTAGCACCTTTACATAAGTAGATAGGATTGCCATTGGAAATAATAGCCTGTGGCTTTTGCAGCACCGTAAAACATGTGCCATTAATATTATAAGTTCCGGATGCAGTAAAAACAACCTGGTAAATACAAAAACCGCCTGCAGAGCTGATAAGTGTTGCCGTTATACCCGGCTGAGATGGGAAACTACAACCGGCAGAACCTATCGGTATCCTGACCTGGTAAGGTTTATCGGTGCATGCCACCCAGCATGAACCACCAGTAGGAGAACCGGCTGGTATTTGAGCACAGCAATTAACACACTCAACAGGAGTGGTTCCTTGAGCATAGCTTACTGAAATATTCAGCACACTACTAACAAATACGGAAAGAATTATAATGAGTTGTTTCATAAGTTTCGATTTTTACATTATTATTTTTCAACTCCATTATTGCTGTAGCTCAACGAATAACAAACCAGGATGTCACATTTTTTACAGTTAGCATCTGTGAAACTGTAGCGAATACATATACGCATCGTTCTTTGGCAACAATTTAATTTTGGTATATCCGGCAATCCGGCACTCAGGTTAAAACTGATATTACCATTATTGTTGCATTGCCAGCTAATGATCTTTGACGGGAATGTACCCGCGCTATTGGCGGCAGAAGCATTAGCTGGCGTATTTCCAT
>JBQCEX010000278.1:0-3842 GCA_051959855.1 Flavipsychrobacter sp.
AGTTTAGGCCAACTGAAGACGCTACTTTTATAAAAAACATTCATAACATGAAGACCTTATCCTTCATCGCGCTTGCGTTATTGGGAATGCTAACTGCCAATGCCGAAACAAACATTAAAGCAATAAAAAAAGTAGCTAACGGACTGTATGTAATGTATTATGATACAAGCAGCGAAAAGCGTATAGTAACCAAGAGCACTATAGTTGAATTTAAAAACT
The DNA here is from genome assembly GCA_051959855.1 of Flavipsychrobacter sp. Classification (GTDB taxonomy): domain Bacteria; phylum Bacteroidota; class Bacteroidia; order Chitinophagales; family Chitinophagaceae; genus SZAS-30. The sequence goes on from JBQCEX010000278.1 coordinate 220, forward strand.
ATATAGTGCTGATGGAAATGCCCATCTCCAACGATGGGGCCGGTGCTACAAATCTAAAAGACCACAGTGAGGGAGGCGAGGCAGTGCTGGCAGCGCTGAAAGCCAAATTTCCTAACAAACCTTTGAAGTACGTGCTCAGCAGCCATTGGCACCCGCATAGTATCTCATCCATATTACCATTTGTTTCAAAAGGAATAACTGTAGTAACCACGCGAAACAACTTTAAACGGCTGAGTGAATTTGTTGATTCTGCGAACTTTAACAAGTACAGGAAGTATATACATTTTGTGGATGAGGATAGCCTGATCATTAAAGACAAGGACAACAAAATAGTAGCGTATAAATTTAATAAAAGAGATTACCCGGCAGTGCCGACCGAGGACTTTCTTTACTTCTACCTCCCCAAGTATAATTACCTGCATTGCTCCTGCATGTTTCAACGCTTTGCAGGCTACAAGGCAAAGGGGAAAGAAATAATAAGCGTGCGCGCCGAGGACCTGGAAAAATTTATAAAAGGCAAAAATATTGACCCTGACTACCTGATAACAACGGATACCTACTGGGATGATGCAACAGGCATGGTACCGGGAGACACGATGCGCATGATGTTTAAAAAAGGGATAGGTATGTATGTAATGGAAAATGAGCTGCTGCAGATAGATGAACAAACACTGAGCCTGAAAAGTGACAGTATAATAAACTACCTACTAAGCAACGACATACCAGGCGGCATATTGAATGGGGCCGTGTATACCGCGTTGAAAAAAAACGAACTGAAACAGGCGCTGGCACTGGCGCGGCTACAGGCCTTGATAAATCCTGCAAATCCCAATAGCTGGGACACTTATGGAGAAGTATGCTATTTTTTAGGCGAAACCAGATTGGCGAAACGCTATGAAGCGCAAAGCAAGAAAATAGATAAAGAATTTACACAAGGTGGTGAAGCAACATGGAAGCAAGACCTGGAAGACTTCAGGAAATTATGGGCAGAAAAATAGTACAGATATTTTAAACGGTTAATAGTTGATCTTGAAGTAGCCCTCAGTAACCTTGAAAAAGCGATCATTTATACCAATCAGGAAATATTGATAACGCTGTATCTTTTTTAAAAACTGCAATATCAACCCGTCCTCTTAATTTACACACACTATCGCCAGGAGCAAGCTGATTGAACAAAGTAGGCATATCACCTATTTCCATTTCCTGATAACAGTGGTTTCTGGAATAATAAAGAATACCTTCTTTATAGGCATTCTTATACTTGCCACTGATGCAAAAATTGAAGGCTACCGATCTGTATTCATTCATCCAGGCGTCACGACAAGCGGAATATGCATAAAGCGTTGTATCACCGTGAATGATTTTATACCGGCAACTGCCTTTAGGTTTATAAACACTATCTCCTGAAACAGCTATATCATAAACCTCATTAGACCAAATTGTAGTTGAATCATCATCTTTTGATGAAATAACCAGTGTTTTTTCTTGTTTGGGTGAAGACAAATATTTCCTGTTAACGCGGCCTGAAAAGCTTTCCGGCTTAATATACTGATCATACCATACCTCGCAACTTTGCGACACACAGCTTTGAAACAACACTAAGTAACCAAAAGCCAAAAGGCATTTGTGGTATAATTTCATAAACATTAAGACTTAGCCGAGTTTTTCTTCCATTTCCAGCATTTTTTCAAAAGCTGAGTCGTAGGCTTTACTCGTATCATCAAACTTTGCACTGAGCTTACGATACTCTTCATCCAGCTTTACAAACTTGTCTTTGTTATTATAAAACTCAGGATCAGCAAGCTGTGCTTCCAGCTTTGTTTTTTCCTCCTGAAGTTTACCCAACTCAGCTTCCAGCTTTTGAAACAACTTCTGCTGCTTTTGATGCTCGTTACGCAAGGTGCGTAACTCCTGATCATTTATCTTAGGCTTTTCTATCTTTTTCTCTTCCTTCTTTTCTACCGGCGCCGGTTTAGGCTGAGCAGCGGCCTGCTCACGTTTTGCCCTATCCTGCTGATAGACTACCCACTCATCATAAGAACCAACAAATTCTTTCACCTTACCATCCTCAATATTCCATATTTTATTAGCGAGACGGCTGATAAAATAACGATCGTGTGATACAAGTATTATTGTGCCATCATATTTATTAAGCGCATCAATGAGCATCTCAACCGATTGCATATCCAGGTGGTTGGTAGGTTCATCGAGCATCAGGAAGTTGCCTTTGGTGGCAATAACCTTAGCCAGCGCTACCCTAGCCTTCTCGCCACCCGAAAGCACTTTAATCTTCTTAAACACATCGTCGCCACTGAACAGGAAGCAACCTAATAGCTGACGCAATTCCAGTTCCGTTTTGCCACTGCCACATTGCTTCATTTCGTCCAGCAAATCATTTTCTACATTCAGGGCCTCTAACTGGTGCTGTGCATAGAAGCTTTCTTCTACGTTGTGCCCTTCCTTACGCTCGCCTTCGAAAGACTCTTTACCTGCAATGATGCGCAGCAAAGTGGACTTACCACGGCCATTGGCACCAATGAGGGCAATTTTATCACCTCTTAATATTTCTGCATTTGCATCCTTGAGTATTGAAAGATCACCAAAATGCTTGGTGATGTGTCTGAGCTCGGTGATAATCTTTCCGGGCTGTATGCCAACATCGAAGTTGATATTCATAACAGGCACGCTGGTATCAGGCGCCTCTATCACATCCAGCTTATCCAGGCGCTTGATGGCACTCTGTGCCTGAGCCGCTTTGGTAGCCTTAGCACGGAAGCGCTCGATGAAACGCTCCTGCTGGCGAATATACTCCTGCTGATTTTCGTAGGCACGCTGCTGCAAATCCATACGTTCGGCCTTCTCTTTCTGGTAAAACGTATAGTTGCCGCTATATTGGTGCAAGTCACGTTGCCACACCTCTACGATCTTAGTTACCATCCTATCGAGGAAGTACCTATCGTGTGATACGATGACCACGCTGCCAGGATAACCCTGCAGGTAACGCTCCAACCATTCTATTGACGGTAAGTCAAGGTGGTTGGTAGGTTCGTCGAGCAGCAGCGCCAACGGATGTCCAAAAAGCGCTTGCGCCAGTAGCACGCGAACTTTCTGTCCACCCGGCAACTCGGCCATCTTGCGCTCGTGCAACTCATCGGGAATATCAAGGCCCTGCAGCAGGACCGCCGCGTCGGTCTCGGCGGTGTAGCCGTCCTCCTCGCCGACAATGCCTTCCAGTTCGCCCAGCCGCATGCCATCCGCGTCGGTCATTTCGGTCTTCGCGTAAAGCTTATCGCGCTCTTCGAGCGCCGCCCACAGTCGCTTGTTGCCCATAATGACGGTGTCAATGACGCGGTACTGGTCGAACGCAAACTGGTCCTGGCTAAGGATGCCGATCTTCTTCGGACGCACGACCGTGCCCTTTTGCGGCTCGAGTTCGCCGGAAAGAAGCTTCATGAAGGTGGACTTGCCGGCACCGTTTGGCCCAGTCAGGCCATAGCGCTTGCCCGGCGAAAAGCCGGTGGAGACTTCGTCAAACAGAATTTTGGCGCCGTAGCGCATGGACACATTACTGACTGAAATCATGATGTCTTAAGGAAACAGCGGGCAGGATCGAACATCCTTAA
>JBQCEX010000279.1:0-7735 GCA_051959855.1 Flavipsychrobacter sp.
CGAAATTTCCCAGATCCACATCGTTCCATATACCTACGCGAAAATTATTGTACGCAGCACCTTTGTTTATTATCTGGTATTGATAGTACTGTATATTATTTAGCATGCCTGGCCTGTTATAAGCATATGCAGCAGCATGAATTTCTATTTTTAATGACCTGCCATTTGTTTCATTATGAGCAGGACCATTGTCATTAAATACCCACCAGAGCATTTGGTCGCCTTTTATATCAGGGTAATCACCCTTTAAAGGATTATAGAGACCGTCGCCATCTGCGTCTATAAAAGGAGCCATGTCTTCAGTGATGATAAGCAGGTTGTGCGCATACCCCCGGGCATAGGGATTGCCCCTAGCTGGCCATTCCAATATAGATACTGGTGTATTAGTAAGTGTATGCGTGCTGATAATGCGGAAGGAGTCGATTTGTATGCGATCTATTTTCCAAACCTTTTCCCATTGTGCAGAATGGAAACTGGTAATTGTATCATTTGCATCCAGCGGTCCAGGCCAAAAGTCATTCCCATTTTGTCTGAATGTCTGTGCGGACATGCGCACCTGACCAGCTGTATCCAAACCACTTGTCCATATACTGCCGGCAAAAGTGGCAGAAAGCCCCATGCCTTTATAAAACTCACATTCCGGTTTTTGCGTTTGCGGATCCCACCACAAATCTCCATGGGTTAGAATACCTGCATTTATATTATTGACATCAAGATAGGCACCTACCTGGGCTTTTGCGCAGTAAGAAATCAGAAGCAGAAATATTGCAATGGTTGGTAATGATTTGTTCATAGGGATGATAAGTTTTTAACAGTTAGTTATTATTATGTATAATATTAAGAGACCTGCTGAATAATCAACGTAATCTTTTTAAGACTTTTCCTAGCAATCGATAGACAAGTGAAGATCAGTACTTTGGCTTTTTTCATAAACAGGTGTATTGTTTGGGTTAAACAATGGGTTACTTAACAAGACGTAAAATTTGTTCAATGCATTGGGTGAATATAGAAATTATTCAAGGGCTTCCTTTCGTGTATAGTAAAAATGCTGAATTATGCCAAAATACATTACACTATAAAACAAGCTTAGGTAATTAGCTATATTAAAAAGAAAAGCTCCCGGTTGGAAGCTTTTCTTTTCTATTTGTCTTTGTCTGAATTGCCAGGATCTGGGCTGTCCGGGTTCACATTTGTGTTACTATTGTTTTTACCCGTCTTTTGCTCCTGCTCGTTCTGCGCATGCGATTTTTTTAGTTCAATTTCAAGCGCAGGGTCTACATCGCTTGCTTGTATTTGTTTCTTCTCTTCAATTATCTCGTCATGATGCTGCTGCAAATAAGCAAGCTTTTTCTTGCCGTATGCTGCTTTTGTGATTAATACAAACAACACAGGCACGATAAAGATAGCCAATGAAGTAGCAGCAAGCATACCGCCCAATACAGTAAAGCCTATCGTACGGCGCGCTACAGCACCAGCACCGGTGGCTAATACAAGTGGCATAACACCCAAAATGAAAGCGAGCGAGGTCATAAGAATAGGACGCAAACGCAGGCGAACGGCCTCAAGTGTAGCCTGTACAATATCTTCGCCCTGGTCCACGCGTTCCTTCGCAAACTCAACGATCAGGATAGCATTCTTTGCCGCCAGACCGATCAGCGTAATCAAACCAATCTGCGCATATACGTTATCTGTAAGGCTAGGCACCAATGTGAGTGCAAGTATGGCGCCAAATGCGCCTATTGGAACGGCAAGAAGAACCGCGAAAGGTACACTCCAGCTCTCATACAACGCAGCAAGGAACAGGAATACGAAAACTATGGACAGCAGGAATATATAAATACTGCTGGAGCCAGCCTGTATTTCTTCATAGCTGAGGCCTGAGAATTCATAACCATATCCCTGAGGTAAAACTCTGGCCGCTGTTTCACGAAGGGCCTCAATTGCTTGTCCGCTACTATAACCATTAGCCGGAGTACCATCAACCTCAGCAGAACGGAAGATATTGAAGTGTGATATAAGTGGCGCTGTTTCCGACGGACTATAAGTAATTAACGTACCCAAAGGTATCATCTGGCCAGCCTGATTACGCACATAATACTTGTTCATGTCCGATATCATAGTGCGGTAATTGGTATCGGCCTGGGCTACTACGTGGAAGTTGCGATTGTACAGCGTAATATCATTGATGTAATAGCTGCCCATAAAGGTTTGCATAGTATTAAACACATCAGACAGCGATACGCCCATTTTCTTACACTTCTCTCTGTCCACTGTAACATTATAGCTCGGCGTATGTGCAGAATAGAAACTGAATGCATTACCAATAGCCGGATTTTTATTTAGTTCAGCCACAAAAGACTTAACTACTTTTTCAAAAGTCTTTACATCATCGGTGGTTTGCCTTTGCTCTACCTGGAAGCTAAAGCCAGCGGTCTGTCCAAGGCCTGGTATTGGAGGAGGCGGTATTACGACAATGTTTGCATCCTTAATACCTGCTTGAGCAAAACGCTTTTGCAGCACACCTACAATGCCAGGTATTTGCTCTTCTTTATTCTTGCGGTCATCCCATGGCTTCAGCTGGCAGAAGATGGTACCGCTGTTTGATTTAGTTGAGAAGTTTACCACATTCAAACCACCTAAGGCTGCAAAGTGACCAACACCAGGTGTTTCTCCAACAATCTTCATCATCTTGTTCAATACCTCCAGCGAGCGGGTGGTAGAAGAAGCTTCCGGCAACTCAAACGTTATATATACGCGTCCGTCATCCTCTGTAGGTATGAAGCCAGTCGGTTTGGTTTTGAACAGGAATATGGTTGCCACACCTATGCATATGAGCAGAATAACGATATAGCGCGATGCCTTAATGCTGCGTTTTACACCATTCGAATATTTATCAGAAATACGATCGAACCAGGCATTGAATCTAAAGAAGAATTTATTGAGCCCCTTTGATTTATTACTTAAATGCTGAGGTTTCAATAATAAGGTACACAATGCAGGGGTAAGCGACAAGGCCACAAAAGCAGAGAGTATTACTGATATAGCGATAGTAATAGCGAACTGCTGATACAAACGGCCTACTATACCCGGGATAAAGCCCACGGGTACGAAAACTGAAGCCAGGATCAACGCAATAGCCACCACTGGCCCTGATATATCCTGCATGGCATGGTAGGTAGCCTCTTTAGGCGACATCTTCTCATGATCCATGTAGTGCTGTACCGCCTCCACCACAATGATGGCATCGTCTACCACTATACCGATGGCCAGCACGAAACCAAACATGGTAAGCGTGTTGATGGTAAAGCCCAGGGGTATAAAGAAGATAAACGTACCTATAATAGATACCGGTATAGCCAGGATAGGTATAAGGGTTGCACGCCAGTTTTGCAGGAAGAGGAATACCACGATAGCTACAAGTCCAAGTGCTATTAATAATGTCAGCACCACCTCATGCATGGACACCTTTACTACAGTTACAGATTCAAAAGGCACGCTATAGTCCAGGTCAGGCGGAAAAGAAGGCTTTAATTTCTCCAGCGCCTTATAAACCCCTTCTGCAGTCTGCAAGGCATTGCTGCCCGGCGCCTGGTATATAAGCAGGTAAGAAGCACGCTTGTTATCAACAAATGAATTACTTGCATAAGAGAATTTACCCAGTTCAACACGAGCCACATCTTTCAGGTAAGTTATTGTTCCATTGCTAGGGTTAGTTTTAACGATCACCTTTTCAAAATCGCTCACTTTGTTCAGGCGGCCATTCACTAAAAGGCTATATTCAAATGCTTGTGTGCCCTGCTGAGGTGGAACACCCACCGCACCTGCTGCCACCTGCACGTTTTGCTCATTCAGCGCATTGATGACGTCCTGTGAGGTAAGGCCATATTCAGCCAGCTTATCCGGCTTCAGCCAAAGACGCATACTAAAGTCATCTGTACGTGAGAATACGTCACCCACACCTTCTACACGCAGCAATGCATCTCTTACAAATATATTAGTATAGTTATCCAGGAAGGTAACATTGTGAGTGCCCTTGGGTGCATAGATAGCCACCAGCATTAAGATACTTGGGTTTCTTTTGCGCACAGTTAAACCAAGGCGTTTCACCACATCAGGCAGCTGGGGAGTGGCAATACTCACGCGGTTCTGTACGTCCAGCGTGGCAATGTCAATATTAGTACCTACGTGAAAGGTGACGTTCATGGTCATTTGCCCATTACCCGTACTGTTGCTGGTAATGTACTCCATGCCGGGTGTACCATTCACCTGCACTTCCACAGGTGTAGCTACCGTTTGTTCTACCGTCTGCGCGTCAGCACCGGTAAACTGGCCGGTAACCTGCACCACAGGTGGTGTAATTTCCGGGTATTGGCCCACAGAAAGATTGAATATACATATGGTACCCACTAACAGCAATACCAGCGAAATGACTATTGCGGTTACAGGCCTTTTTATAAATGTATTAGCGATCATGGTTCTCGTTCAAAAAATAAATAATTAATGGCCTGCTGCATTTTTCTGCGCATTGCTTTGCTGCACGCTATCCTGCTTTGCATGATTCATGCTGTCTGCAGCAGCTGTGTTGGGATGGCCGGGGCTAACCAGCCCGCCGTCATGCACTTTTTGTATGCCGTCCACTATTAGCTGCTCTCCTTCTTCAAGTCCGCTTTTTACAATTACATTAGGGCCAACGGTTTCGCCAAGCAGCACTTTCTTTTGCACTGCCTTCATTGGCGGTGGGCCGGCTGCTGCATGAGCATCGTGGTCTTTGTGTTCGCCTTTTTCATTCTTCAGCACCGTATCTACAGCTACATATACAAAGTATTCACCCATTTGTTCAATGGTAGCTTTGGATGGAATAACGATCTGTGGCTCGCTGTTTTGGTTACGTACACGCACCTGGCAACTCATACCTGCCCTAAGCTGTCCATTACCATTAGGAAAAATAAGACGCACTTTTATTGTTCCCGTCAAAGGATCAACACCTCTGTCCACTACCGATATCTGGCCGGGGGAGGCATACTCTGTATTGTCAGGAAGGATCATCGTGAACACAGAATCAGCAGGGCTAGGTTTCTTATTCAGTAGCTGAAGAAAATGAGGTAATTGCTTTTCGTTGATTACAAAGTCAACAGCCATTGGGTCTTCAGTTGATATAGTATTCAATACTGTTTGCCCCGGCGTAACTAAGGTACCAAGCTTTACCTGCGATAGCCCGATAATACCATCAAACGGAGCAACAATAGTAGCAAAGCGCAAATCTGTTTGTGCTTTTATCAGGTCTTGCTTTGCTGCAGATACCTGGTTTTTAGAGTTCTGCAGTGTGGTCAATGCATGGTCCAGCGTTTGCTTGGCTATCGCATCGTGTTCATTTAGGTACAGGTATCTGTCCGCATCTTTTTTTGCCTGTGCTTCGTTGGCTTGTGCAACCTTTACGTTAGCAGCAGCCTGGTCGTAGCTGGCCATGTATTTGCTTTGGTCTATGGTGTACAGCTTTTGCCCCTTGTGAACAAAATCACCTTCTTTAAAGTATATGCCGGTTATATAACCTTCCACTTCCGCATGAAGATCTACCTGGCTCAGGGCTACAGTATTACCGGGATACTGATCGTGGTATTCAACTGATTGCTTTTGTACTGTTATTATGTTGACAGGGGTAGGCATGCCAGCCTTATTGTCTTTTTTGCCACCACCACAGGATACTAGACCCAGGCTAATCAACAACACCGATGCTATTATTGCAAGATTTCGATTCATATAGTAGGAAATGAATTTTTTAATGATTAACTGTTAGGTGATATATCGCCCATTGCTTTTTCCAGGTCTATTTTGCTGGAGAGCAACTGGAAAAGCGCATTTAAATAATTTATTTCAGAGTTGATCAGGTCACTTTCTGCTGTTATCACATTCAGGTAGGTTTTTATGCCTTCCCTGTATTGCAGGTGCACTATGTCATACACTTCTCTTGCCATCTGTACATTGTCGCGCTGGGCTACCAGGTTGTAATAATTGCTCTTGTAGTTAGCCAATGCCTGTTTATATTCGGCATATATCTGCAATTTCACATTCACTACGTCCCAGTCGTTTCGCACTTCTTGCAGGTGGGCTTTATGAATGTTCTCCAGGCGACGGAAGCCGGTGAATAGTGGTACAGATAAGTTTACACCAAATAAAGAATAGGGATATGCTTCTTTATATAGTTCAGAAAATTTATCGTTCGCATATTGCTGATTATAGTTGTAGAATACAGAAAGTGATGGTATGAACCCCAACTGATAATATGCTGTTGTTTCCCTTGCCAGCCTTTTTATTGTTTCCAGCTGTTGATATTCTATTCGTTTTTCATAATTCAATGCCTCTGTAGTATCAAAGTAGGCTTCCTGCAGCATTTGTGCAGTATCGTATACTACGGTGAATTCTTTGTTTTGCGGATAGCCCATTAGCTGTTTTAACGCCGCATATTTGGCTGATATTCCTTCATTTGCACTCTTTAGTTGGGCAAGTGAGTTGTTAAGGGCTATGGATGCCTGCTTGTAGTCCACTTTGTCTACTATGCCGCTCACATATTGATGATAGGTATCCTGCTGATTCTTATTCAGGCGGGCTGTATCTTCTCTCAGCACATTTATCTGCTGTAGTGTTAGCAGCAGGTCATAGAAGGCTTTGCTCACGTCTGATACCATATTTATTTTGGTATTGGCCGTGCTTTGTCTGGCGAACTGATTATTAAGTCGGGCTGCTCTTGTTGCCAGCAGTACGTCTGTATTAAAGATGGTTTGTGATGCATTGATGGATGGGGTAGAGGTATTATAAACACCGGACGGTATAGGCTGCTTTACGCCATTTATGGGAATAAAAGCAGTAGGCAGCGTAAAATAGTGCTGCAGGTTAGCCGAGCCATCTACCTGGGGTAGCCATTCCGAAAAGGCAATGGCATTATTAGTGCGCGCAATAGATTCATCAATATAAGATTGCTTCACCGCAGGCTGGTGTGCTGCTGCATAGGTAATACATTGCTGTAATGAAAGTCTTGGTATGGCAGTATCAGATGTGGAATTGTCTGAAAGTGTATCGGTCTGGCAAAATGCATGAGCAGATAGGGTGCTGATGAATACCAGTAACAGTAGCGTTCGATTCAACATATGGTTATTTGGTCAAAACAGTTTATACGACTGCTATTAGCCTATAAAGTTTAGCAGGCAAAAGTATCGATAAGGGAGCAATGTGGCGATTATTCAGCTATTAATTTTATCGATTTGGAATACTTATAAAATTATGCCCTTACCATATACCACTACACGCCTTTAGGGTAAATTAATGAATTGGGCATGGCTGCCGTAGCCCCAGATATTAACCATATTATCTATTTGGGGTCAAGCAGCTGAATTATAAAAAGATAAACATGTAACAACATTGTTATTTTTTAAGCGCTTGTTAAGCGTAAACTAAGCCGGTGTTAAGCAAGCTGTTATACTTCCTTAGTCCCGCCTCAGAAGCGAGCTTTGCGTCAGATTTGTTCATCTTTTTAAACAACACAACATGAAAAGTTTGTTTAGTCCATCAAAGCTTGTACTTGCCCTGTTCCTCATGGCAAGCCCTGTATTAGCAAGGGCTGACTGGAGCTGGGGTTATGGCGGCGGTGGCGACTGCGGCGGTGGTACACCACCTGCTACGGCACCTATCGATGGTGGCCTTAGCCTGTTGCTAGGCGCCGGTGCTATTGCGTATGGCAAAA
>JBQCEX010000280.1:0-6496 GCA_051959855.1 Flavipsychrobacter sp.
TATCTGCATATAGAAAACTAAACAGGAAATATATTATGGAATAATTGGCTTTTTGGGTTTTACTGATAAAGACTTTATGAACAGTAACCTTTTTCTCTGCCTTTTTCTGATAACGTTTGTTACTGTACTTTCTTGTAACACAAAAGTGGATAAAACGAATAAAATCATAAATGCCGGGGGAAAATCTGGAAGCTATTACTGGGCAGAACAAAGCTCTATAGGTAATGATACTACCTATTTTTCGCGGACCAAACCTTTTTCTGATGATACTGTTAGACTAATAGATAGTTTTAATGCAAAGTTTATTGAGATATTAAGTTTCAGCAAATCGAGGAAACGCTACATTCATTTTAAAAGTGTAATGGGCAATGGCTACGATATTCAGCGTTTTGTTAGCGATACAGCTATTATGGTTGGCGAGACCAAAATAATTGTTAGAAAATACTATGTTAATAAAAGTATGACAACTGATGCGGAGCTCTTGCTTTATTATTCGCCACGTTTAGGGCTTTTTATGAGAATATCTCCTGATTGGCTTAGCAAACGTATTTTGCATACCGATAGCGCAGCATTAAATGACTTGATAGACTCTGCAATTTTTAAACTGCGTCATTGGTAGAACCTCGCTCTTCCAGATTTGGATATCTGGAACACTTCTTTTAATTTTTACTTTTTCATTTTCATCAAAAGAATGTGAACAACTTTATTTGGAATCCGCCCATCCACAATCGTACCTTGCCATTAGCTAATCAGCTCATCATCACATCAGCTAATTAGCCACCGCTCTTTGACATACTGTAAACCCAATTCAGGATTACCCATAATTCTGTAACCCACTTCAGGACGAAGCAAAATCTCTCATGGGAGAAAAATGTGACATTATGTAACATTTTGAGACATTATGTAACATTTACATAAAAGCTAATAAGTCAAGATAATTAAACCTTTCAAGGCATTAGCATATAAAAAATGTCACAAAAGAAATATTTTCCGGAATGTAACATTCCATCTTCTGCGAGCATCTGCATATAGAAAACTAGGTATCTGCGATATCTGCGGGAAGCATTTAATGGGATAACAGGTAGCTTCACATTGCCGCATTCTGCCACATTGCCACATTTATTAAGGTATAAAAGGAGCAAATTATACCCGATTATACCCTGAGCCAATCCGCTGAAATCCAAGCTGGAAAAAGCATTCCGGCAAAAATCGCAAAAACGCCAATTTTTTCTCTGCTTTATACCTTGCCTCAATTTGTAGTGTCACATCGTTGCACTTACCTAAGTGAGCATGGTTGAATTTGAGATTTTTTGAACTTTAAATCAACAGAATTTGATATCACTGATCATAAATTCTATAATTCTGATCCTGTTTATTCCATAATTCTGTAAATTCTGATTCTTATTGAATAACAAGCTTCCTGGTTATTACACCTGCTTTGTTGGTAATGCGTAGCACATAAATGCCGGAGCTTACATTAAGGTGAATATTGTTGTCGCCATTTTTTAAAGGTTGTTTCCAGATAGTCCTTCCACTGTAATCATAAACCTCCATTACAGACTCAATATTATTGTCCGATAGGAATATATTAAATACTCCATTACTCGGATTGGGTGAGATAATGATCTCATGCCTGCCTGCAATAGCTGGTACACCTGTATTGTTTCTCGTTATATGATCGCGGCTGCATTTGCTGTCATATTTGCTCCTGAAAAGCGTTTTGCCGTTTGTGCCATTGCTTCCCGATGAAGTAATAGTGCCATATACATTTAAGCCAAGGTGCCCGCCCGCATTATCCCTCATCCATACCCTTATAATGTGTCTGCCGGATGTAATGTGAAGTTTTTTATTAAGCGTAATGATGCTCGGACAGTAAAAATTGCTTGATGCGCTGCTGCTGGGCGCAATGTATAGATGAGTAGTATCAACCAGTACACTATCAACAATATCATCTGCAAGTAGCTGCATATTGAAAGTTAAAGAGTCAGCTGTACAAACATAAAAGCACCGGTCGAAGGCATAGCCATCGTTTACAGCATTGTTGATGTTGCCATTCTGCCCGCCGGCATCCATATAAACGGATATCCAGTTGGTTACCCAGCCGCTTGTTGACGGGACGGATATACAACTGCCGCCAGGCCCAAAGGCTGCCCAGTAGCCATTTACAGGGTTACTGGTATCAGCTATTACATAGGGGTTGCCTCCTGTGGTAAGATAAGTGCCTGTATAGCTGAAATATCCCCCGGCAGTAGATCGCGGATTGTAATTTGAACTAAGTGTGGAAACTGACCAGAAAGTATCCACATGGTTATTAGGAGTAGGATAAGCAGTGTTGCCGCCATAGCCGCCGGCAAGCAGTACCGAATCGGAAAAGCCGTTGGCCCCTATGCCTGTTGAGATATAGAGCTTATTTGTTTTCATACTGTCTATGCTGCAATCCTGGGCGGCTGCACGCAAGGTTATTGCGCTGATTAATATTAGTTGTGCAACTAAAAGTTTAATAATTTTCATTAATTGTAACTTTTGGTTTGATAAAATTACTTAATAATATATCAAATACAAGTTGCCAGCTTGGCATTACATTTAAGGATGTTCATATGTTATGGATAAAGAGTCATTACAGGCAAAGCTTGAGGAGGTAATTGCCTTTGCAGATAAAGCGCATGGCAGCCAGATGCGCAAGTACACGCCTGAGCGGTATATTGTACACCCCATCAGGGTAATGGAGCTATGCAGGTAATACACACAAGAGTTGCCCATATTAGCCGCAGCAATATTGCATGATGTATTGGAAGATACACCTGTAAATAAAGAGGAAATACGAAGTTTCTTGCTGTCCGTAATGACGCCGGCAGAGGTTGACCAGACAATTGGATTGGTCATTGAGCTTACGGATGTGTATGTAAAGAATGCATACCCCAAATGGAACAGGCGGAAAAGAAAGGCAAAAGAGCTGGAGCGACTGGAGCAAACCAGCGCAAATTCACAAACTATAAAATATGCGGACATCATAGACAACTGTAACGAAATAGTAAATCACGATCCTGATTTTGCAAATGTGTTCCTGAGGGAATGCAATACCGTGCTCAGCAAGCTAAATAAAGGAGACCAGGCATTATATAAACTGGCTATAGAAAAGGTAGAAGAAAAGTTAAAAGACCTGAAACGCCGGACTTAAGGCTCAATCAGGCCCATCCGCAATGCTGTCTTTATAAGACCAACAGTATTTTTACTATTCAACTTTTGAGAAATATTCAATCGGTGATTTTCTACAGTTCGCAAGGCGAGGAATAACTTATCGGCTATCTGTTGGTTGGTGTATTCATGAGCTATCAACTGTAATATTTCTTTCTCCCGTTGTGTAAGTTGCGGAGATTTGGCTTGGTTCCTTTTTTGAATCATGCTGTCCATCCATTGTTCCTTAAGGCCGGCTTCAATAAACTGCTCTCCGTTGTATGCCTGTACTATTGCCTGTGTCAGCGTAGCCTCGTCAGCGCCTTTGGTAAGGTAACCCAGGCAGCCGTGCTGTATCATCTCTTTTACATAATAAATGGTGTCCATATTGGTTAAGGCAATAATGGCCATTTTAGGGTACTTTTTTAGAATAATGCTGCAAATATCATTGCCCATTTGGTCTGGCAGTTGAATATCCAGTAATAGCACATCGGGCAGTTGCTTATCTATCCCATCAAGTAATTCCTTTCCTGATGAATAGACACCGCAGAGCTCCAATTCAGGATTAGCATTTATTACGTTCTGCAACCCTTTTATTATAAGGGGATGATCATCAGTTATCGCTACTTTTATTGGCATAGGATGCTTCATTTTTCATGTAACTAATATCAAAATCGATTTCTATCGCTGTACCGCCTCCGTTGCGCCTGCCTATAGTAAATGTGCCATGAAAAGCACTAATACGCTCCCGGATGTTAGCAAGGCCCAACCCTGAGGATTCGTTTATGTTTTCCGTGTTGAAACCATTTCCATTGTCTTCGATCGTAATAGTTAGCTGATCATCGAAGTAGTTTATCTGAAGAAGCGATTCGCTGGCCTGGGCATGTTTAATGATGTTTTGAATTAGTTCCTGAACTATCCTGTAGATGGATAGTTCAAAATAAGAGTCAAGCTTAGGCAAGTCGCCATAAGTATAGAAATGAATTTGCAATGCTGTGCTTTGATTTATTTTATTACAAAAAGTTTGTAATGCAGCATTGAGGCCATGATAGGATAGGGTAGCGGGCATTAAGTTATGTGCAGTATTGCGTAAGTCTTTAGCGGCATCATCCAGGTTTGACAATATTTCATCCAAATCATCTGCATTATTCAGGAAATTATATTTCCGTTTTAGAAATCCCAGGCTAAGTTTAATAGCAGACAGTTGCCCCATAATACCGTCATGCAGTTCCCTGGAAAGGCGTTTGCGCTCTTTTTCCTCGCCGCGTAAAATTCCCTTCAGCTCAGTTATTTTCTTCTCCTGCTCCAGAGTATGTATTTTTTCTTCCTGCAGATGCCTTCTGCTCTTCGTGATAAAAAACATACTTGCAACCAACAGAATAAGTAAAAAAGCAATTATTGAAACGACAATTATTAATCCATTCCTATAATGGATGCCAGCTTGCTGAGTGGCTATTTCTTTATCTTTTTCCGCACTGCGATAGCGTAATTCCAGTTTGTTAATAAGACTATCTTTCTGGGCTTTAAGGAAGTTGTCATGGCTCCTTAAATAGGATTGCTGCTTTTCGAATGCTTTTTGATAGTCTCCCCGGTGTGTATAAATAGCCGCGAGTGTAGTGTCAATATAAAACCGTTCTTCATCAGTTAGCCATAGCGATTCTTCCAGATCTTCCGCAGCACTTAAATATTGCTCTGCTTGCTTGTAATCTTTTAGCTGGTAATATGCTTCGCCAAGCCGAGCATTATATTGTACTTTGTGAAGAGGATTAGTACTATTAGTTACATAAGCAATACCACTATCAATGTATTTAATTCCTTTAGCAGGTAGCCGTTTATCGATATAAGCATCACCTATTGAAAAATAGGCCAACATACTTATTTCTTTGCTGTCATACTTTTTGCTTAACTCCAGTTCTTTTCTGCTGTAAAGTAAATAAGAATCAACGCTGCTGCTATGATAAGCATTTGCCATATTTAAATAAAGCAAGGGGATGTAAATATTCCTTCCCTTTACTGAAGTTTCTGCTTTTTTTAAATAATACATTGCTTTACGCTCCTGGCCGTCAGTGATAAGCATTGTAGCTATATTCGTATATATATGAGCAATCAAAGCATGATTACTCTGTAAGTCATTATTCTTTATTTCATCCAGGGCTTTATACAAACACATGAATGCAATGTTCCGATCACCACTTCTCGCATAAGATGATGCCATATCCTGCCACAGTAAAACTCTAAATTGCTTTTCAGGACAGTTGTAACAATAATAATAAGCTCGCTTGTAATAGTATAAACTGGAATCATAAGCTCCGCTATGGCCAAACATTACACCCAAACCCAGTAAGGATTGAGCTGCGCCATAATTATACCTGATAAGAATACTTTTCTGTAATGCAGATTGCAGTAATGCAATAACATTATCTGGCGCAGATTGTGATTTTAAAATAATCTTATTAATCTCAGCTGTGTCAGTTGTAAAATTCTGCCATTCATAATCGCTTGATGAATATGCTTTTTCCTGGCAACGAGTGCTAATAGGTAAACCTAGTAAGAGCAGCACTATGAATGCTCCCATTTTTACAATATGGTTTACATTGATCATTCTGGGCAGGTAAATTGCTGATTTATATAAATCTAAGTAGTTATTACCATTTTAAAAAATGAGTAGTTACCACCATGTCTGGCAGTTGCGGCAAAAGTAATTTTGAAGTTGCTCTCTAAATGCTAAACCTTGTTGTTAAATGAAAAGAATATTACTGCTGCTCACCATATTTTTTTTATTTTCTATCCAGAAGTTATACGCCCAAAAGGAAAATAATGTTTGGGTGTTCCCTCCATATTTTGGTTTAGATTTTAATGGGCCAGCCCCTACCGCTATCACATCAAAGGTTCCATGGGTGGCAATAAATGCAGTTGCGAGTGTATGTGATGTAAACGGACAACTGCTTTTTTATACTAATACAGACACCATTTGGGACAGAAAAGGGAATCCTATACCTACTTGCCTTACTCCTGCGTGGGCTAAGGGCTATCCACCATCAGATGATACTACTGTGTTATCGTATAATGCTCCACAGGGTGTTTTGATCTTGCCTGTGTTGAATAATCGTAAAAGATATTATGTGTTCGTATTGTCCGGCAGTTCAGCAATAATTTCTGGATCCGGGGGCTGGGATTTTCGATTGAATTATTCTATAGTTGATATGACCTTGAACGGAGGTATGGGGGATGTGGTACCCGGTATGGCCCATATTCATCTTGATTCTGCCCTGGGCGGTGCTATGGTTGCAGTGCCCGGCAATGATTGTAATATCTGGCTGCT
>JBQCEX010000281.1:0-2560 GCA_051959855.1 Flavipsychrobacter sp.
AACTATATATCAGGGAGTAAATCCGGTAATGATTCTGCAAAAAATCGGGCGACATATACCTCGGCAGCATTTTAAATAACCGCGAGCTGTTCTTTATATCAAGATCAGAAGTCCTTACTGCCAGTTGAGAAGAGAAATTGCCAATACCGGCTCCAAAAAGAAAATGCTTAGGGCTACTAAGCAAGTAGGAATAAGTTTGTTCCACCGATACAGCCTTACCATTGGGCTTCAGTAAGGCTCTTTCTGAACTTGTTAACGAGACCTGGGTAAAATCCTCCTTAGCTCGTAGCGAGCTAAACATATAGACAAGGTTATCGTAGGATGCAAAAATATAGAAGGCTACGAACAATAAGATTTGGCCGGCAATTATCCATCTTGCTCTTCTGTCTTTCATTACAAATGCAAGCACAATGAGCACCGGGATAAATATAATATTAGCAAAATTGCTGGTAGTAAGGCAGGCTATAAGCACAGCCAGGAACATGAAAAGATATTCTCGTCTATACAGAAAAAAAACAGCAAAGAAGGAGTTGACAAATGTATTTATATAGCATGGCGCCATGAAGATGCCTTTTATATAGTCTCCCGTAGAATTGCCATACGCTAATAATGCGGAGCTGTATGGATTAATAGTATGGGCCAGCAGCATTACATGCACCAGGTTGCCAAGGGACCAAAGAAAGTTAATAAAGAAAAACACTACAAGCGTTCGGCTAATAGCCTGAATGGAAGATCGCTTTACCTGTGCGGCAAGCACAACAAATGCCAGCAGGCACATAAGCCAGTAACATTCGCCTATAAGAAACGAGATAATATGCGGTCGGGAAAAATCGTGGTTAAAGAGAAGCAATTTCACAATCTCAATTGCCGGCAGCAATATATAAAATAGAGGTGTCTGCTTTACTTCCTTAAATGATAAATGACGCCACAAGTAGGCTAAGGCCATAATGAGCACTATTGGTTTCAGTATTGCTTTATCCATTGTAAACAATGATATAAAGATTAATAAAAACCAGTCAACAGAACGCACATAGCGCCATAGTCCTCCATATCTTGACTCCGTGGCCATTACTGTAATACTATTACTTCTTTAATAATTTGAATGGATTAATCCTATATATACCAAGGGTATAAATTAGCGCCAAAAATAACAATAAAGCAGCACCCATTTTCAGCATCCAGAACAAATGGATATACTGGAACAAAAAAGCTATAGCAATAGCCAGCAATGATGTTTTAATAAAATCGCCTAGCTTATTATTTAGTCTTTGTTCTTTCACTGTTGCTTTGTACAAAATTAACTGCAGTAAGGTACTGGCAGAAAAAGCTATTGCTGCGCCTACCGCATTAAAATATTTTATAAGAATAATATTGAGCAGGAAGTTTGTGGTAGTTACCGCAGCGGATATTTTAAAAGTGAGTTTCAATCTGCCCTGTGCAAATGCGATTGTCCAGAGATAGTTGGATATATAAAGCATGGGCAGTGAAAATGAAAGAATAGCATATACCCACTTCGTAGAGGTACCATAGCGGTTATGCGTAAATCCATTGATCAGGTCTTCCCAGCAAACATTTAGCATAAGCGGGATAATAACAGATATAACACTTTCTACCTTCCAAAGGCTGTTTAGCTCCCGTACTGCCACATCTGTAAAGCCTTCCGGCCGGCTGTATATTTTAGACAGTTTTGGTAAAAGCACTGGTGCAATAATTAGTAAGGGTATACGGGATGATTCAAAAGCCTTATACGAAAAGCTATAATCTGCCGTAAAAATATTGGTGCTCAATATCCCCATGAGTATCCAGTCTATGCGGGCAAACGATGAGTCGAGCAGCACAACGCCCATTTGGGGCAAGGCTTCTTTAACAAGTGCTTTATAGGCCTTCAGATTTACAGACAGTCCTAATGGCCGTTTTAAAACAGTATAAGTGACAATTATACACAATAGCAGTTCCGCAGCACCTGCAGCTATAAATACTATGGCCAATGCATGAACGTCCATTCGTCCCAGGCCAAGCATTAGTAGCAAGCCTATAACTTTAAACAGGTTGCCGGAAATACTCATTATGGCAAGATGCCAGAAATGCTCTGTACCGTTAGCTAATTGCTTATACGGCGAGCTGATAAAACTGAGAAGGCTACTAATAAAAATAGCCAGTAATAATTTATGTACCTCATGAACTGCCGGGAAGAGCAATGAATGCAGCAACATAACTGCTGCCGCTGCAATAGCAAGCACGAGGGCGTGAGTAAGGTAAATGCCTGCTGTAGCCGAAACCTCGCTACCTGCCGAAAGCTTTTTTACTACCAGGTTATCAAAACCAAAGGTTAGAATAATGCATACGGTACTGCCCACTGCCAGGGACCAATTCAGATCGCCAAAATCATTTTTACTTACGCACAGTGCCAGTAAAACGAACAGTGCAAGACCCAGGAATTGATTGATAATGATTTGAAAGGTAGTGGCCGAGAAAGTTTTAATGTGTTTTTTATTCATTATTTACTCAGCCACTTTAAGCTCTGCGCTTGTATTAGTAATGGTAATGTGTATGAATGCTT
>JBQCEX010000282.1:0-5260 GCA_051959855.1 Flavipsychrobacter sp.
TTCTACTACATCAACTATACCTGCAATGGTAGGAACATAGAGAAGAAGGGTGATGTGATACTGGTGCGGTAGAACCTTTTTTGAAAATTGCTAATCAAAAGCGACCCTATAGCCTGCTATGAGGGTCGCTTATTTTTTGTCCTGTAAGCTCTTTAAAAGACTGTAATCCTATCGATTAAAAATTGTATAATAATGAATATTTAACTAATAATTATAGCGCGATGGCAATTTTTTTATGCCCATTGTGAATAATAATTGTGAACGATAAAAAATGCAGCCGTATGATCTACAGATTTATTCGCTTATTCAGTCTATTAGCAGCAATATGCATCAGCATTACAGTGGCTGCACAGCCTGCTGCGCCAACCATAACGGGCAGCAGCAATTATTGCGAGGGAAGTACTATAGTGCTTACTGCCAGCTCAGCCGCCGCATCGCCCAGCTATAACTGGACAGGGCCGGGAGGTTTTTCAGCAACTACATCAACCATTAGTATTCCATCGGCTGGTGTGCCTAATAGTGGTATATATAGTGTAACTGTTACATCAGGCGGTCTTACCTCTGCGCCGTCCAGCATTACGGTAACCATTACGGCTAAACCGTTGCCACCTGCCACGCCGGGCAGCCCTTATATTTACTGCCGGGGAGATAATCCCAAACCGCTGAATGCAATTGGTGCGAACGTATTGTGGTATACAGACACTACCAAAGCAGGCAGCCCCGTGACGCCAATACCTGCTACAACAGCCACAGGTACAATAACATATTACGCCAGCCAGACCATAAATGGCTGCGAGAGCTATAAATCGAAAATAACGGTGACGGTAAAGCCTAAGCCTGCTGTACCTGCTGTAAGTACGATCAACTATTGTCAGAATGATATAGCATTACCACTGACTGCAGGTGGCACTAACCTGCTATGGTACCTTGCATCCTCAGGTGGCATAGGAACACATACTGCACCAATACCCGGAACAAGCTATCCGGATACCAATTATTATTATGTCACCCAAACAGTAAATGGCTGCGAAAGCGACCGTTCTCAATTAGCGGTAGTAGTGAACTATAAACCAAATGCACTGATACTGCCTAATGAACCCTATGTGTGCCAGCATGATACCATGAGCTTCAGCTACTACGGAAATGGTACTCCAGATGCAGCTTATAACTGGACGATGCCGGCCGGTGCACAGATAGTAGGTGGTAACGGGCAGGGGCCGGTGGTGATAAGGTTTGATTCGGCCGGTGCAAGAAAGGTGCTGCTACAAGTGGATAACCATGGATGCAAAAGTCCATTTGCGAGCTATATAGTGGATGTCAGGCAAAGTCCTGTTGTACCATTAATTATGAATAAGGAAGCCTGCCAGGGACAGACCGTAACGGTGGCTACAGGCACAGCCAATGAGACAATAAATAACTACGTATGGGACTTTGGGCCGGCAACTGTGCTATATGGCGCCAGCGGTGGCGGCCCATATGGCCTGCGCTGGAATACCCAGGGTATGTATGTGGTAAAGCTAACAGCTATATCAAACTCGTGCCCTTCAGTGCCCGTACTTGATACCATTTATATACATCCGCTGGCTGATGCACATATACAGTATGCCAGCAGCACAAATGTTTGTACCGGAGATAGTGTTCACTTCACCCTGGAAAATTATAACCCAGCCTACCTGTACCAATGGACACCTTCATCGTTCTTTACTAATGAAACGAACCAGGCGGATGTGTATGGATTTATTGGTCTTTCAGGCTATGTACATGTAACAGCAACAACTGAGTATGGCTGTACCTCTGCGGACAGCGTGATGATCAGCACACACTCCTGCTGCAAGGTGACTTTTCCAAACGCCTTTACACCTAACGGTGACGGGCTGAATGATGTATTCAGGCCTATAAACCAGGGACGTATACAGATAAAAGACTTCCGGGTTTTCGATCGCTGGGGTAAAGCAATATTTGAATCAAGAGACCAGCGCCTGGGCTGGGATGGCAAGTACAATGGTATACCACAGGATATGGGTACTTACTTCTATTTCATTCAATACCTGTGTGCAGATGGAAAACAGTATGAAGAAAAGGGTGAGCTAATGCTCATAAAGTAAACCGATAAAAAATTTAGAATAAAAAATAGGGCTGAAGGAATTCAGCCCATTTTGCTTTGCTATTATTCTAAAATCACTCTTTTTATATTCCTCGATTGCCCATCGTTAAATTCAATAAGATATAGTCCGCGCGGATAGCTGCTAATATTAACTGCTTCGTGCGTCAATGTTTTGTTATACTTATTCTCAAAAACTATTCTGCCGGAAATATCTATCATGCGGACCGTAACAGCACGCTGATTGTCAGCAGATAAATATATAGTGCTGGTAGCAGGATTAGGCGCAACGGAAAAAGACATGTCGTCCTTTACGGTGATGGGAGTAGCGGTGGGTAACAGATTATTCAGCCTTGCGAGGTAAGGCATATAAGTATAGGGCCCCGGCGCAGGCAAAGAAATGCTGCCAAAGCGAAGTGAGGTACTGTCCGTACCATAGCCGGTAACATAAATACTGTTTCCTGACGAAGTAATATGCGCGGTAGTTGCATAATCGGCGGTTACAGTATTAGCCCATTGAGCGACGCCTGTTGAGGAAAAATTAATTACTGCAGGCTCATCAAATTCTGCATTAGTTATAACACTGTTGCCCCAGTCAATGAAATGCCTTACGTTGGCAAAAACACTCAGCGAAGTGTCCATACTAACTGCAGCATGATATGGATACTCAAGATATGCATCGCCTGCTACGGTGTCTTTGAGCTGCCGTAGCCAATGTACTGTGCCATTACTGTCCAGCCGTGAAACCAGGAAGTCGTATACCCAGCCAGGATGGTGCACTGTGTAGCCACCAAGTGACATGGTATCGTGTACAACACCACTGTAATAAATGATGTTATTAGCCGCTAATGTGAGCTTGCGGGAGGCGCAGGTGACATCTGACATGAAATGTGACCATGCATATTGTCCATTTGCCCGGTACTTAACAATATAGGCCGGATAAGCGGATGGACCTGTTATTTTGTGACCATTAAAATCAATCTCAGTAAATGCACATGACCCGGCAAGGTAAACATTGCCGTTATCATCTACCTGGATGGAAGACGTATAGCTTTGTCCGCCTTGTGTCCAAAGTGTGGTGCGGCTGCCGGTACTCAGGTCAAGCTTGCAGATAAAAGTGGCAATGCCGCCTGAATCTATGGGCAGGTATAGTGCATTATTTTTTATGGTAAAAGTGGCCGCAGAGTTTATATAATCAGCTCCCACCTGCTGCAACCATGCAAAATCGAGCGTGCCCGCATTGAGGCGTACAATGAAATAATCGGGCTCTGTGCCTGACACTGCATTGCGCGTGAATATATGACCCGAAGCAAACTGCAGCGTGTCAAAATAGCGGCCCAGTAAATACCAGTTGCCATTGGCATCCGTTTGCGCATCTATAAAATATAGCTTGCCATATACCATAGTGCCGTGCAGCTGCTTAGCAGCAGTGTCGTACTCCATGATTTGGTAATCAGACATGACATCAGAACCGTACAATAATTTTTTGCCTATGGGATATCCCCACAATAGCTTGTTAGCACCTGCAGCTACAACATCATGCAGTCCTCCGGGGCTGGAGCCCTGATGTGCTGCAGTATCACTGATTGCCCATACCCATTTACCGGTAGCCTGTGCTGATGCACTAAGGCTGCCGAGGCAGAGCATAAAAATGTATAGATAGCGATTCATAAATTTTGATTGTTTACTGCTAAAGACGGTAATAGAAATAAAACAGGATGGCAGTTATGCACGAAACGTAAAATGGAATGGATGAATGATAGAAAATGATACCTGAAATGGATGAATGGCAAGTATCAATTGAATATTAGAATGCAATAGTTAACGGCGCAATATTATCTATTGTGCATTAGCAAACCTTTATATTTGGCATTACAGTATTATGTAACTTTGGGTTTATGAGTGCAGAGAAGCAATTGCGCGAATTACTGGATCAGCGCATCCTTATTATAGATGGTGCCATGGGTACTATGATACAGCGCTACAGACCTACGGAAGAGGTGTATCGTGGTGAGCGATTCAAGAACTGGCATAAAGACGTGAAAGGAAATAATGACCTTTTATGTCTTACAAAGCCTGATATCATAAAAGCTATTCATCGTGAATACCTGGAGGCTGGTGCTGATATAGTAGAAACCAATACATTCAGCAGCACAGCCATAGCACAGGCCGACTATGACATGCAGGACATAGCCTATGAGCTGAACGTAGCCGCTGCAAAGCTGGCGAAAGAGGCTGTGGCACAATATTGTACTGCGCATAACATACCTGCCAATACAAAATTTGTAGCCGGCGCCATAGGACCAATGAACAAAACATTGTCATTATCTCCGGACGTGAATAACCCTGGCTATCGCGCAGTAACATTTGATGAAGTGGCTAATGCTTACTATGAGCAGGTAAAGGGCCTGGTAGATGGCGGTGTGGATATACTGCTGGTGGAAACCATATTTGATACACTGAACGCTAAAGCTGCGATCTATGCCATTAATAAATACTTCCGCGATACACAGAAGGAGAAGCTACCTGTAATGATAAGCGGGACCATAACAGATGCATCCGGCCGCACACTGAGCGGACAGACACTGGAGGCCTTTTACATATCTGTAATGCATGCTGACCCGATAAGCGTAGGACTGAACTGTGCACTGGGTGCCCGTGAAATGAGACCCCACATAGAAGAACTGGCCAGGATAGCAGCCTGCTATATAAGTGCATATCCTAATGCGGGATTGCCGAATGCAATGGGTGAATATGATGAAAGCCCTGAGCATACGGCCGCCATCATTTCAGAGTTTGCAAAGGAAGGCTGGGTGAACCTGGTGGGCGGCTGCTGCGGCACCACACCCGACCATATACGTGCCATAGCTAATGCTATGAAACAGTATAAGCCCAGGCCGTTGCCTGTTTTAGAAAACGCGTAATGCACATATATAGGCATAAACAAAAATGGTGTAAGATTATTCTTACACCATTTTTGTTTCGTTACTCATTAAACCATATCAATTTATCATCTTTAAACCGGAGCCACTTGTACTGGCTGTATATCCATATTTCTATCACGCCATCGGCAAAAGGGTAACGTATCATATTTTTAGGTCCAGGACTACCCCATGCGGCTGTGCACATTTCTTTGGTCATCCCTTGTGTTACCTCTTC